>JBBIJG010000028.1:0-12425 GCA_037446095.1 Caldilineae bacterium | reverse complement strand
TAGGAGAGCCTCTCCAGCGGCCAGCTACCCTCCCCAGGAATTATGCAGGGCTCTCCCCGACGTATATCCCGTATCCGAAATACTCATCTAGGTTCTTAGGCGCGACCCCACCCTCTCGTACTTCCTTTACAAGTCTCCTGTAGGCTGGACTTCTGGCATACAGGGACAGCATTCTGCACAAAACACCCAGCATTCCTCTACAACCATACCGCCGGAATATTTCTCTGGTCTCGTTTCGCATGTTGATTTCGTAGGGTCTCACGACAATTTCTCTCAGCCCAGCGCCTTCCAGCAGTCCCACCCAACCATCAGAAGTTAGAACTTCTGCGTTAGCACTCAAATCTTGAGATACCCATTCAACCAATTCCGCCGGAACCGGTGTCTTCATCCAAGTTGACTCATTAAGCCCGACGTATCCTCCTGGCTTTGTCACCCGCACATACTCATTGACCGCTTTCTGCTTGTCTTCTGGAAGGGCAGTTACGGACTCGGTAATGACTGCATCGAACAGGTCATCCTCGAAAGGGAGGTCTTGTGCATCTGCTAGCCTGAATTCAACCCTATCCGCTACCCCCTCTCTCTTCGCCCTTTCTTTGGACCTCTCGATCATCCCTTCAGAGATGTCCACACCAACCACTCTACAGCCATACCTTTTGGCGATGAAGCAAGGCGTCACCCCAACGCCTCCCAGATGTTTTGTGAAACCCGTCTCAGCTTGAAAATCAAAGACGGTTTGCTTCTTCTCCAATTTTTCACCTCCATTTCAGGTAGCGACTACCAGATGCCCGGCAGCAGGCGATAACGTACCCGCCCGGCATACTCGCTGTAGCCGTCCAGTTCTTTGAGCAGCGTCTTATCTTCCAGCGCCGTTCGGACGACCAAGAGCAGTGACGCCAGGCCGTTTAGGATGAGCGTCCACAGCGAGCCGAGCGCCAGCGCTGCAGCGAAGATGATTAACCCAGCGTAGCCCGGATGGCGCACGTACTGATAAGGCCCGGTGGAAACGACCACGTGCCCTCGATCTCTCTGGATGCGAACAACTGCTGAGAAGAACCTGTTGGTGGTTATCGCCCAGGCATTCAGCCCATATCCCAGCGCTCCGACAACCAGCGCGGCAAGCTGGACCGCGAGTGGAAGCTGTGGCGACCAGTCCCAACGCGTATCCAGCCCCGCGACCAGCGGTGCGGTCAAGAGAGATAGCCTGAGAAAGCCGGAGAGCACCTTGTCCCAACCCTTGGCGTCTGCCTTGGTCTTGGCCCGTTCCGCCATCAAGTCTGGCTTGATGAGAAGTACTATGACCACCCCATTGGTTGCGTACAGGCCGAGAAAAGCCCAGGCCATCGTCCAGTACAGGCGGCCCGCCGAGACGAACAGAAGGGTCCCGTGGAACAGTATGCTGAAGGCCACCAACAACAGCCGTTTAGCAACGCCCCAGGACGCACCGGGTTCTTCACGTGGTTGATTCGCAGGTGTACTGACGTTCATTTTCATTTCCTGCCAACGAATAGACTGTATCCCAGGTAGTCAAAGAGGTTCTTGGGGACATACTTCCTATCTCCCATGTACCTCCTGAAGGCCGAACTCTTGATGTATAGGAACAGCGTTCGATAAAACATTCTCCACATATCCTGGAAACGATACCGCTGAACTTGAGTGAACTCCCGTCGCGCATCGAATTTGTAGGTTTGCACGACGATATTCCTCAGTCCAGCATTTTCCAGCAATCCTACCCACCCATCGGCAGTTAGAACCTGCGCTTTAATCTCCCAGGTGCGTTTTGCGAACTCGACCAACTCTGTTGGCGGTGTCTTGAGCCAGATTTCCTCGTTGAGCCCTACGTATCCGCCCGGTTTGGTTACTCGCACAAATTCGCTTGCCACTTGCCGTTTATCTTCTATAAATGTGGCCACAGACTCGCAAACGACGACATCGAAAAGTGCATCGTCGAAGGGGAGATTTCGCACATCGGCAACCCTGAATTCAACGCTGTCCTCCACACGTTCTCTTTTTGCCCTTTCCTTGGACCTGGCAATCATTCCTTCAGAAAGGTCCACGCCGATCACTCTACAGCCATACCTTTTCGCAAGGTAGCAAGCCGTTGCACCAACGCCGCAACCCGCATCCAGGGCGTATGTATCCTTGTTGACTTGGCATAACTCAATGAGCGCTTTTGTGGCCTCGAACCCTCCCATGTGTTTTGTAGTGCCCACATAGGCTTGCAATTCAAAGTAGGAAGGTTCTGATTCCTGAGCCTCGCGTGTTAATTGCCTTTCATTCTCCACAGTTCTTACCTCAAGCCGGGCTAGTCTCTGGCCGAGCCACAACGGGCAAACCCTCTTACCAAACACCCGGCAGCAGCCGGTAGCGCACTCGTGCGGCATAGTCCTGGTAGCCGTCGAGTTCCTCCAGCAGCGTCTTATCTTCAAGCGCCGTGCGGAGGACAAGAAGGCACATCACCAGCCCCACCGGGATGAGCGCCCACAGCGAGCCGAGTGCAAGCGACGTTGCCAGCCAGGATATGATATACCCGACGTAACCCGGATGGCGCACATACCGGTAAGGTCCGCTGGAGGCGACGGCATGGCTTCGGTCCGTCTGGATGCGGACAGCCGTTGAGAAGAACTTGTTCGACGCCATGGCCCAGGTGAACAGGCCCTGTCCCAGCGCCAAGAAAGCTAACGCAATGAGATGAATCCCCCAGGCCAATTGTGGCGACCACTCAAAGCGCTCATCCAGCCCGATCACGATCAACGCGCCCAGTGTGGGGAAGAGGGTGAGAGTGGTGAGTATCCTATCCCAGTCTTTGACGTTCTCTTTGGGCTGTCCGCGCTCGGCGATCAACTCCGGGGGTAGCACCAACGTGTTGATGACCAAAATGCCCACACCCACGCCCAGATAGGCCCACGCCCATCCCCAATCCAGGCGGCCCGATGAGATGAACAAGATCGCTGCGATTAGCAATGTTTGGATAACGACTTGTAGCATCCGTTTTCGCACCCTGCTCGTCAGGTCGGATTTCCCGTTTGGTTGATTAACCGATACATTGGCGTTCATTGGCTTTAATTCTCCTCTCTTGGCTGGCCGCAGCCGGTTCCTCCGGCGGCCAGGGGGGAAGTCCCAACAACTTGCGATGGAGGTATCTGCCAACGACTTTGGCAGTGGCCATGCATGGGACCACGATAACGGTCCCCAGCACGCCGCTCAGGGCCAGCGCCCCTGTCAGGCCGACGAATACCACTGCCGGATGCAGGCGCAGTTGCCGGCCCATCAGTTGAGGGCGGAGCCACAAGTTGTCCACCTGCTGAGCGGCAGTGTAGACCAGCACCAGGAGCAAGATGAATACAAAGGGGGACCATGGTAACAATCCTGCCCGGAACAGCCAGATCACCAAAATGGTCCCCATCGCTATGAGAACCGTCAAGACGACGAAGATAAAGAGCTGCACCCTCAAAAATATTCTCCAGACATTATCAATTTCATCAAGCAAGTGTTGGATCTCATCCTGGTAGTCGGCCGGTGCCAATCCGACCAACCATGGTTTGATTTTGGGACCATCTTTGAGGAAGTAGTATAGACTGACCAGGATCACAAGCCCCCAGAGCAGGTTGGTGGTCACATCGGACAGGATGCCAAAGGAGCCACCTGGCAGGGCAGCCAGCGCGCTGTTGGCGGACTGTTCCAGATTATCCAGTAGGACTCGTGGGCGCAGTTGATAGCCGAGGACAGTTACTGGTCGAAACAGCCATCGCTTCAGTGCATCTATGGCTGCCACAAACTCTGTCTCAAGGCGATGGAATTGCCCCACAGTTACCACACCCAGAGCTGTCGGGATGCCGGCCAGTATCAGGAGGAAAAGCACATACACGCACCCTGCCGCCAGGGGGCGGTTCAGGCGAGCCCGGCGCATGAGCAGCCCAACCACGGGATCCAGCAGATAGGCCAACAGGGCAGAAATCACCAGGGCTTCGAGCAGCGGGCTGGCCACAACCGCTAGCCAGATCGCTCCCACGAGGATTATAGCAATGACCAGGATACGTGTGGTGGGTGGCCAAATCGTATTCATCGAGGGACTTTCCTCGTCAGCGATTACGGCGCAACAGCCACTTCTCCAATTCCACGCCCCAGAAGACCACCGTGCTCAGGACCAGGCTGATGAGCAGGTCTACAGGGGGCAAGGCGACGGTTTTGAAAAAGCCTTGCAGGAAGGGCACATACACCACGGCCAGTTGCAGGACAAAGGTCAACAGCACGGCCCCCAGGAGCGGCTTGTTCGACAGCAGGCCGATGCGGAACAGCGAGTCTCGGCCTGAACGGATGGCCAGGGCATGGCCCATCTGAGACAGGGTCAGGGTGGTGAAGGCCATGGTCTGCCAGGTGGGATGGGCCATGTGCCAGGTCCAGAAACCCAGGCCCAGGGAGACCAGCCCCATGAGCAACCCCACCCACAGGATGTGCCGGCCCATCCCCCGCCCAAAGATGTTCTCCTGGGGATGATAGGGAGGGCGGCGCATGGTGTCGCGTTCTGCCGGTTCCACCGTCAGCGCCAGTCCGGGCAACCCGTCGGTCACCAGGTTGATCCACAGGATCTGCAAGGGCAACAGGGGCAGTGGCATACCCAGGAAGGGGGCCAGCAACATCACCCAGATTTCACCCGAGTTGGAGGTCATGGTGTACTTGATGAACTTGCGGATGTTGTCGTAGATGACCCGGCCCTCTTCCACGGCCGCCACGATGGTGGCAAAGTTGTCATCCAGAAGCACCATGTCGGCCGCTTCTTTGGAGACGTCGGTGCCGGTGATGCCCATAGCCACCCCGATGTCTGCCTTTTTGAGGGCCGGGGCGTCGTTGACGCCGTCGCCGGTCATGGCTACGATATGGCCTCGGTCTTGCAAGGCCTGGACGATTTTGAGTTTGTGCTCCGGGGAGACCCGGGCGTAGACCGGCACTTCTTCGACGACATCCTCCAACTCTTCCACCGACATGCGGGTCAGGTCCTGACCCGTCAATGTCTGACCATCGGCAGCGATGCCCAACTCCCGGGCGATGTGCTGCGCTGTCAGAGGGTGGTCGCCGGTGATCATCACCGGGCGAATGCCGGCCGTCTTGCAAGTCTGTACGGCATCTTTCACTTCGGGGCGCGGCGGGTCCATCATGCCAATCAAGCCAATGAAGGTCATCTCTCGTTCCAACTCGGCTTCATTGGTATCCACTGGCTGGGTGGGTAACGGACGAAAGGCCACCCCCAGCACGCGCTGACCATCGTGGGCTAACCGGTCATTGGCAGCAACGATGCGTTGGCGCAAATCGTCCATCAACGGCACCGCCTGGTCGCCAGCCCAGACCTGGCTGGTGATTTCCAGCAGCCCATCCACCGCCCCTTTGCAGAAGGCCACGAAGGGTGCGTTCCGCCAGGGGGCGTCGGTCTGATCCGGAGAGACGTTGACCTGATGGACAGTGGTCATCCGTTTGCGTTCCGAGGTGAAGGGCACTTCGGCGACACGTGGCCAATGTTTGTCAAGTTGCGATTTCAGCAGGCCAAGTTGGGCGGCCGCCACCACCAGCGCGCCTTCGGTAGGGTCTCCGATAGCCCGGTAGGTGCCACTGCCCTCGTCAGTTGCTTCCAGCGTGGCATCGTTGCACAAAGCCGCCGCTTTGACTAGCAACCCCAGACTGCGAACCGGGGACCTTTCGCCCGGCGTCAGTTCGGCGTCCAGCACGGGGATTCCTCTGCGTAACAGGGTTTCTATATGCTGCGTTTCGCCCATCACGTCCAGCACAGTGACAGTCATACGGTTCTCGGTCAGGGTGCCGGTCTTGTCGGAGCAGATGACGGTGACCGAGCCCAGGGTCTCCACGGCTGGCAGCTTGCGGATGAGTGCCCGGCGTTTGAGCATCCGCTGGGCACCCAAGGCCAGGGCGATGGTGACCACGGCCGGGAGACCCTCCGGCACAGCCGCGACTGCCATACTGATGGCGGTGAGAAACATCAAGCGCGGGTCCTCACCCCGGAGCAATCCCAGGACAAAGACAACCGCCACAATGGCCAGGGCGGCCACGGCCAGCCCTCGCCCCAACTGTTCCAAGCGTCGCTGCAGAGGCGTCGGCTCGCGCTCCACTGCCTGGATCATCTCGGCGATGCGCCCTAGCTCCGTGCGCATCCCGGTCTCGGTGACCACAGCCACTGCCCGCCCGTAGGTGACCACCGTGCCCATGTAGACCATGTTCTTTCGGTCGCCTAGGGGCAGGGCCTGCCCTGAGCTGTGTGGTGAGCCTGTCGAACCGCTGACCGAAAGGTCTCCACCGGTCAGGGCCCCGGGGTGCTTTTCCACCGGTTCGGACTCGCCGGTCAGAGCTGCTTCCTGAGTTCGCAGGTTCACGCACTCTAGCAGGCGGCCATCGGCTGGCACCAGGGCCCCGGCTTCCAGCAGCACGATGTCCCCCGGCACCAGCTCCCGGGCCGAGATCTCTCGCACGTGACCATCGCGGCGGACTTTGACCGTGGGCACGGCCAGCTTCTTCAGAGCAGCCATGGCCTTCTCGGCCCGGTACTCCTGGGTGAAGCCCAGGAGGGCGTTGAGCACCACAATGGCCAGGATGGCGACGGCGTCTTTATAGTCCCCCAGAAAGGCCGAAATTACGGCCGCAATGATCAGGATGACCACCATGACCGCCGTCAGTTGTTCCCACAAGATGCGCCAGGGGCTCTTGAGGCCGCGCTCGATCAATTCATTGGAGCCATATTTGACCAGGCGACGTTGGGCTTCAGCATTGGTTAGCCCCTGTTCAGGGTCTGTCTCTAAGGTGGACAGGACGTTTTCTGCTTCCAGGCGATACCAATCAGTCATTCCTTCACCTCATCTACTCATAGCGCAACGCTTCCACCGGGCTCAGCCGCGAGGCCCACCAGGCGGGGTAGAGGCCAGCTATAGCCCCTAGGACAAGAGCCATAATCAGTGTCCTGATAAATAGGGGCAGGCCAAAGCTACCTTGGGACAGGCTGCCCCAAAAGCCTCCCGACAGGCTCCCCAACCGAGCTAGCAACACTCCTCCGATGATCCCCACCACCCCACTCACCAGGCTGAGCAGCAACGACTCCCGCAGAATGAGCCCCAACACCCGTCGTCTGCGCCAGCCCAGGGCTCTCAGGGTACCAATCTCCCGTGTGCGTTCAAAGACCGACATGAATACCGTGTTCATCATCCCGATGCCACCCACCAGGATAGCTAGAACGGAAAAGGCAGTCTCCATAGTCTGCGTGGTCTTGAAATCTGGCAGGGCTTCGGTCAATTCCGAGGTCTTGGAAACAGAGATCTCGGGAAAATTCGCCTTCAGATAGGCCATCATCCGGTCGGCCTCTTTGGGGTCTTCCAGCTTGATGAGGTACCAGCCCACCTGGCGTGGTTTCTTGAAGAGTTTTTGTGCTTCACGCAACGAGATGACCCCACTCATGTCCAGAAACCCGGTCCCCGTCTCATAGATACCGACGATGCGGAAATTGCTATTTAGAATCTTGATCGTCTGGCCGACCTTTTTATCCATCGTCTCGGCGGCTGTCTTGCCCAGAATGATCTGGCGGTTGGCTGAGAGCGGCTCTCCCTCCACGATTTTGAACTGGCGGATGGCGTATTCGTTGGGATGGTAGCCCCAGACGATGAGATAGGTCATTTGCGGATCGGAGATAAAGCCAAAGACGAGGCCAGAGACGTACTTTATGCCCGGCACAGTGACCAGTTTCTTGCCTACCTGCTCGTCAATGCTGGAGTATTCCATATCGGAGATGTCGGCTTCCACGGCCATGAGGTCGGCCTGTCCACTGCCCCCCATCATCGTTTCAAACTGGGCTACAAAACCGTCAACGATCCCTTGCAAGGCCACGATCACCGCCACGCTGATGCCGATGCCGACCATAGTCAACAGGGTGCGCGTCCGACGACGGAAAAGGTTGCGGGCGGTCATGGGCAACTTCACAATGCTGCTTCCCTTCCAGCTGGCACTGGTCAAGCCACCCTCGTAGCGTAGTGCTTCCAGTGGAGTTAACTGCGAGGCCCGCCAGGCTGGATAGAATCCGCCTAAGGCACCCAAGATCAGAGCTACTACGAGAACTTGAATGAACAGCCCTGGTGAGAAACGGCCCTGTAAGAGGCCCCCCGTGGCTGGTGAACTGCCCAGGGCTCTGACGGCTGCCACACCCAAGACAGTCCCCGTCAGGCCACCGATCAGGCTCAGGGCCAAGGATTCGCCTATGATGAGGCCCAGCACTCGCCCTTTGCGCCAGCCCAGGGAGCGCAGCACCCCGATCTCCCGCGTGCGCTCGAAGACCGACATCAACAGCGTGTTCATCATCCCCACTGCGCCGATGAGGATAGCGATGAAGGCGATGCCCCAGGCAAAACTGCGCACCATTTGAATGGTCTGCTGGACATTGGCGACCTGACCCGACTGTGAAGTTATCACGTCGGGGATACGCCGCTCGATCTTGCGTCGCACCTCTTCGATGTCGGCGCCGGGCTTGAGCCTGAGCGTGTAGAGGGCGACTTGGTGGGGTTTGCTGAGCAGGGCCTGGGCGTCGCTTAGAGTGATGACGCCGCCCCCTTCTTCCATACCGTTGCCCGTTTCGTAGATGCCCACAATGCGAAAAGCGCTGCCGAAGAGTTTTATCGAATCGCCGACGCCCTTCTTGAAATTCTCAGCCGCTACCTTGCCAATGATGACCTGTTTGCTGCCCGACAGCCCCTCGCCTTCCACGATCTTGAAATGCCCGATGGCAAAGCCCTGAGGGTCGTAGCCAAAGAGCATGAAGTAGCGGGCCCCCTCGGCCGTGACGATGCTCTGCAGCATACCGGTCACCTCCGCCACCTCGGGCAGGGCTTTCAGTTGCTCGCCCACCTTCTCGTCAACAGCCGCTGTGGAAATATCAGCCGCATCGGCCTGGGTGACAATCAGGTCGCCCTGGCTGCCGGTCAGCATGGCCGTGTAGCCTGCTTCCAGGCCATTGGCGATGGCACCCAGAGCCACCATAGCGGCAATGCCGATGCCGATGCCGACAACGGTCAATAGGCTACGGGTTTGGCGTCCAAGCAGGTTCTTGAGAATCATCAGATAGTCCTATCTCACCACACGCCGGGCAGCAGGCGATAGCGCGTCTGCTGAGCGTACTCGGCATAGCCCGGCAGTTCCTCGTGCAGGGTCTTGTCTTCCAACGCGGTTCGCAAAACAAAGAGCGGCACCGACAATATCATCGGGATCAGCGCCCACCATGAGCCGAGCAGGAAAGGCGTGGCGAGTTGGTACAGGATGGCTCCAACATAGCCCGGATGGCGCACAAACTGGTAGGGTCCACCCGTCTGAACAGTGTGGCCCCGTTCTTTCTGGATGCGGACGGTCGTTGAGAAGGAGGCATTCGAGGCTGTCGCCCAGAGGACCAGGGCCCACCCCAGGGCGAAGCCCATCACCCCACCGAGATGGAGCACGAGCGACATCGGCGGCGACCACTCGTTGCGCACATCCAACCCGGAAATGATCCATGAGGCCATCGGGAGCAACCCGACGGCGAAACCGGCGATGATTTTGTCCCAGCTTTTGGAGCCCTCTTCTCGCAGTCCTTTGGAACGTTCAGCGAGCAGTTCCGGGTTGGTCGGTATCAGGATCAAGACGTGGACGGTGGAGACGACTGCGAACAGGCCCACGAAAACCCATGCCCACACCCAGTCCCAACGGCCTGCGGAGAGCGACAGGAGCACAGCAAAGAACAACAAGCCTGCAAAGGCCTTTACCACCCATGCCACAACCCCGCGTCTTACCTCAGGCGTCATCTCTTTTTTCACCGATGCACTGTCGTTCATGATAGTCTCCCCTGTGCGGGTTAGCTTTCTTACTATAATACGTCGAACCACATCAGCGCGCCCATCACCACAAAGGCGACGGCCGCTATCTTGGTCAGAAACGACTCGGGGACAAGGCGAGACACTGCCTCGCCGCCGATCACACCCAACAGAGTTACCAGAGCCAGCGCTACTGTCGCGCCGATGAATACCGGCCATGGCTTGCCGTGTTTGTAGGTCATGCTGATCACGGCCAACTGTGTCTTGTCCCCCAGTTCGGCGACGAACAACAGGGCGAAGGTGCTGAGAAACACTTTCCAATCCATACCAAAATCTCCGGTGTAATCTGTTAGCTGGTGATGTGACTCTCCAGGGCACGGGCGAACAGCTCCCGATCCTCCTCCTGGATGATATCCAGGGCCCGATCCTCCAAACAGGCCAGAATTTGGGGCAGGTATGGATCTGTCCGCAGGTGGTGTTCAGCGATAAAGACGAGGAGGGGGCTGCTGGTCCAAGAGGCCCGGGCTTGGGTCGCCGTCAGCCGTTCGCCGACCAGTACCTCCTCACCGTCAATGACCAGGATCAACATCAACTCCTCCACCCGGTCTCGGGCATCGAACATTGGGGCGACGACCACCTGACCGCCTGGTAAATCGAGGTCCTTCGTGGTGTAGACCACCACCTTCACTCCTCGCCGGGTTGCTTCCTCCAGCGTAGGCTTTAGGGCTGGAAATGTGGCCGGTAAGAGAGCCAGGTAGATGTGAGTCTTGGCCTGGCGGATCATTTCCCCTGCCTTGGCTATGATGTTCTCGTAGCCCTCGATGTGCCAGACGTATTCCAGGTCGGGGGCTGAGGTCAGGGCAGCCAGATCGTCTTTGAGTGAAAAGATGATCTCTTCGTGTTCGCGATGGAGCTGGTCGAGGAACTCCTCGGCCGGAACCGGCGCGTACTGGGTGGAATCGCCCTTACGCAACGTCATCGCCGCACCCCGGGCGGTGAGCTTGCCCAGAACCTCGTAGATCATGGAACGGGGAACGCCGCAAAGCTTGGAGAGCTGATAACCCGTGACAGGGCTTTCCCTGAGCAAGGCTACGTAGGCCTTGGCCTCGTATTCCGAGAAACCGATTTTCACCAGCTTTTCGATAGGGTCGTCCTCCATTTTCGCCTCCTGGACGTTAGCATGATAACGTAGGCGTTAGCTATATAACCACGATAGATTATACACCCATTTACCCGGCTTGTCAAGCCTCCAAACCTTAAAATTTTGGGGTATGGATTCGGCTTTGCCGTTTGGTTTGCTGTGTAGTATCATAGGATATGCTGCCAGCTACCGCTGTGCGGGAGAAGCCGGAGGCGGAATACAAAACCGTGAAGCCCCGGCGTAACTTGAAGACCTGTGCAATAAGGGTAGCTTTGTCTTGCTGCATCTCGATCACTGTGCCAGAGTTGGCTGGAATTCGTCCAACTTGGGCCCCACAGTTGGGACCGAGAAGGAAGGTACTATGAACCGGAAAGGGTGGACTTTTTTTGTGGGTCTCGTTGTTGTGTTGGAAATCCTGGGGGCAGTCGCAGGGTGGGTAATGACGGATATGGATGGCGGTAGCACTGGGGGAGGCCATTTGTCTTCTGCATTCTTCGGTGCAGCTATAGGAGGCTGGATAGGGGTCGCGATAGGGGCTACCACTAATGGTATCCTGGAACGTGAGTTGGATCAAATCTTTGCCGGTACTATTGCAATTATCGGGAGTATTCTGGGTGCCATTGTCGCTGAATATTGGGCATACAGTAGGGGTCTTGGCATTTGGCATACTGAGATTATCTTCTTTGGCGGGCTCGCCGGCGTCCTGTTAGCAGGGATTATTCTCTCTTTGATTCTTCACCCTGTTGACACCCTTGAGCGAATCCAATCAGGTATTGAATCACTTATCGACATGTTATTAAAGCTATTGGGTACAGCTATTTGCGTATGGGGGAGACCCCGGAGTCGTTGGTAGGGAATATTTTGCCGCATCTTACACTGGCCCAGGTTTACGACGCGCTGAGTTACTATCACGATCACCAGGATGAAATTGAGCAAGAAATGACTGAGAACACGGAAGAGTACGGGCGGGCCTATTTGCGCGAGCACCTGGGCGAGGAGGGCTACCTGCGTGTAACTGGGCAGGTCAAATGATGGACAAGCCAATCAAACTCTTGCTCGATGAACACGTCTGGGAGGGCTTGGCTGAGGCCCTTACGCAGCGAGGCTATGACGTTGTTCACACGGTGTCCCTTCACATCAGTAAAGGGGTAGATAATGAATGACATAGTTGTTGCGAAAAAAGAAGGGGTAAACTGGCAGCAGGTCGGCCTGTTCCTGGTTCTGACCTTTGGGCTGACCTGGCTGCTCGACCTGATTTTGTGGCTGACTGTCGGATATGGACAGAATCTGACCGCTGGTGTGCTGCTCCAATTGCAAATGCTGCTGCCGGCCTTCTGCGCCATCGCGTTGGGCATGTTCGTGTTCAGGGACAGCCCGCTCTACACTGTGCGGACCAGCAAGGAGCGTCCGCGCTGGTTTTTCTATTATTGAGAACCTTGCATAAATCGTTTCGCTCATATTGG
>JBBIJG010000027.1:0-12455 GCA_037446095.1 Caldilineae bacterium | reverse complement strand
TTCTGATCGGGGGGCAAGATACGCTGTTCTACAACCTTGAAGTCCACAGCCGGCGCTGGTGTAGCCGTGGGCGGGGCGGGAGTCGGCGTGTTGGTGGGAGCCGGCATAGGCGTGTTGGTCGGCGGTGGAGGCAGCGGCGTGTCCGTCGGGGCAGGGGTAGGGGGCGGCGCAGGGGTGTCGGTGGGCAGCGGTGTATGGGTCGGTGCAGGTGCAGCCGCCACAGCGACCGGCTCGGGCGTCCTGGCCTCAGTAAAGGTGGCTTCTGGCGTCGGTGTCTCTTTGGGAGTAGAGGTGAAGGTCGGCCTGAGGGTCTTGGTCGGTGTGGGCTCGGGAGCCCGGGCCACCAGGGAGCTAACCGCACAGCCCACAGTGAAGGTCATAACGGCAAAAGCTAGAATCAACCATCGGCACGGTTTGATGTGCACGGAAGGAAACCTCCCTGAAAATGGATTTGGCGTTATTATACCACATCCAGAAGGGAAGGCCAAAAACGGGCAATGGCTGTCATTCCGTGCTCCCCTTGGCGGCTAATCTGGCTTTCAGAGCAGCCAGGCGCTCCTCAATCTGGAGTTCGGCTTCCTCTCTGGCCAGGCGAGCTTCCACTGCCGCGGCTTCCCCTTCTAACTCGGTTGCAGCTTCCATACGCATTTCTTCCAGTTCGATGCGCTCTTCCATGCGCTGGAAAGCGGCAAAGGCTTCGTCCGTAGCCTTCAGCCCGGAGGCGGACTGGCGGATCTTTTGTTCAGCCTGCAGCCGGCGGTGACGGGCCACCAACACGTCACGCTTTTGCTTGGCCTCTTCAATCTTGGCCTGGAGGGCAACAAGCTGCACTCGCAGGTCGGCGACATTGTTTTCCTGCTTGTCCAGAGCCAACCTCAGATCGTTGCTCAACTCTTCGTAGTCCTGGGCTCGTTTGAGTGCCTGGCGGGCCGTGTCCTCATCACCGGACTGCACGGCCACCTCGGCCTTGTGCTCCCATTCCTTGGCCAGGTTAAGGTTAGCCAGATACTTTTTCTCCAGCCGCTTCTGATCGGCCATGGCGTTGATCACCTGCTCCCGGGCCTCTCTGTAGCCATCCTCCATGTCTCGGATAAGCTGATTCAGCATTTTCTCCGGGTCTTCGGCCTTGTCCAGCATCTCATTGATGTTGGCTTTGATCAGGGAGCTGATCCTTTCCAAGATACCCATTTCACCTTCTCCTTTCCTGCAAATTGGGGTGGACACGGCGAGATCGCCGCTGAGAGCGATGGGACATAGGTGCGAACTTGGGGCGCGGCGGCGCTGCGCTCCTACGGGCTGCCCGCCTGCGCGGACGGGAGCGTCTAGAGCCTGTCCTGAGCCCTCAGCCTGAGCTCGGGCTGAAGGTGGAGCGAGAATGGAGGCTCGGCTGAAAGCCCTTGAGGTGCGCCTAAGCTCGGAGTCCACCAACGTATCGGTTAAAGTATACCACAAATGGGCAAGATTGGCTAGAGGAGGCGTCTTGATTTTACCCACCTCGTGAGGACAGCACCAGGAAGCCTCTGGTGGCCTCACAACTGACCCGGGAGAGCCTTGGTTGGCTGTGGACCCAACCCTCTACGTTAAACGTTGAGTGTAGAGCGGGAGCTTCGGAATTTGCGGGTAAAGCGCGAAGCAGATTTGCCAATTAACCATAAATGTGCTATAATACAAATGCTTTTGAACCATAGCTACCCTGGTCAAGGAAAGGAGACCAGTTGTGTCACTCTCGAAGAGTGAGAAGGAACCCATAATCAAACAACACCAGGTTCATCCGACAGATACCGGCTCGCCCGAAGTGCAAATTGCGCTTCTGACCACCCGCATCAATCAGTTGGTCGAACATCTCAAAGTGCACAAACACGACAAACATTCCCGTCGCGGCCTGCTTAAGTTGGTTGGGCAGCGACGCCGCCATCTGGCATATCTGGAGCGCAAAGACCCGGAACGTCACCGAGAGATCAAAGAGCGCCTGAGCCTGCGTTAAAAGACACAGACGATCTGAACCTGCTGGTATACTGGTGGCCTATCTACCCGAAGAGCTAAACGATAGGTCACAGGATCAAATCACGGGGTAGGCCGGGGGTCCAGGAATTGGGGAGTGTGCCTTAATGGCTAATAGCCATTAGCTATCAGCCAATTAGGGTTCACTCCCCAGTCCCTGACCTCCAAGGCCTTCCCCCTATTTGGAGGTAAAACTGAATATGTCTCATGTATTCACCACGGCTATTGGGGAACACGCCATCAGCCTGGAGACGGGCAAGCTGGCCGGCCAGGCTGGTGGGGCTGTCACCGTGCGCTGCGGTGACACGATGATCCTGGCTACAGCTACGGCCTCGAAGGAACCGCGGGAGGCAGTTGATTTTACCCCCCTCAGTGTGGACTATGAAGAACGGCTCTACGCAGCGGGTAAAATCCCCGGCGGTTTCTTCAAACGCGAGGGACGCCCCAGCGAAGCAGCCATTCTCCTCTGCCGCCTCACGGACCGTCCTCTCAGACCCCTTTTTCCCAAGGGCTTGCGCAACGAAGTTCAAGTCATTATCACTGCCCTCTCGTCCGACCAGGAACATTACCTGGATATTTTGGCCATCATCGGCGCTTCGGCGGCCTTGACCATCTCCGACATTCCCTTCAACGGGCCGATTGGCGCGGTGCGGGTTGGCTACATCGGTGGGCAGTACGTTTTCAACCCGACCGCCTCCGCAATGCAGCACAGCACCCTTGACCTGCGCCTGGCCGGCACCAGGGAGGCCATCCTGATGGTCGAAGCGGGGGCCAGCGAAGTGTCGGAAGAGGTCATGCTGGAAGCGATGCGTCTGGGACATGAAGCCATCCAGGGCGTTATCGCCGTGCAAGAGGAGATGCGCCAGGTCGTTGGGAAGCCCAAGCGTGAGCTTACCATTCACGAAGTAGGGGAAGAGGTCCGTCAGGCGGTGACGAGTTGGCTGAACGGTCGTATGGCCAGGCTTCTCGATGACCATCCAGGCAAGGAAGAGCGCGACGAGGCTCTCAATGCCCTGCGTGACGAGCTGCTCGCCGCTTTGGGCGAGCAATTCTCACAACCGGACCTGGAGGAAGCCTTTAACGAGGTGTTGAGAGCTGAGGTGCGCCGCAAGACTTTGACGGAACGGCGGAGAGTAGATGGACGCGATTGGACCACCATCCGGCCCATCACCTGCGAAGTAGGCATATTGCCCCGCACTCATGGTTCAGGGCTTTTCACGCGGGGTGAAACCCAGGTGCTGACCATTGCCACCCTGGGTACGGTCAGCGATGAGCAAATCCTCGATGGTCTGGACACCGAGGAGTCCAAACGTTACATGCATCACTACAACTTTCCGCCCTACTCCACCGGTGAAACCCGAGTGCTGCGGGCTCCCAGCCGTCGCGAAATTGGACACGGAGCCCTGGCCGAAAGGGCCCTTTTGCCCGTGCTCCCCGACGAAGAACGTTTTCCCTATACCATCCGCCTCGTATCCGAGGTGCTTTCTTCTAATGGCTCCACCTCGATGGCCAGCGTTTGCGGCAGCACCCTGGCTCTCATGGACGCCGGAGTACCCATCAAGGCCCCGGTGGCGGGCATCGCCATGGGCCTGATCAAGGAAGGTGATCAGTATGCTATCCTGTCGGACATCCAGGGCATTGAAGACCATATGGGCGATATGGATTTCAAAGTGGCCGGCACCAGGGAAGGCATCACCGCCTTGCAGATGGACATCAAGATCGGCGGGTTGAGCCATGAAATCCTGAGGCAGGCTCTTGCTCAGGCCCGGGAGGGGAGGCTGTTGATCTTGGACAGGATGCGAGAGGTGATCAGTGAACCCAGGCCAGACCTCTCCCCTTATGCCCCGCGCATTACCCTGCTCAAAATTGACCCGGAGAAAATCGGTACCGTCATTGGTCCGGGAGGCAAGACCATCCGTAAGATCATCGAAGACACCGGCGTCGTCAAGATTGATGTGGAGGATGACGGCACAGTCTACATTGCCTCTACAGATAGCGCCAGCAGCCAAAAAGCCATGCAGATCATCCGAGGACTGACCGAAGAAGCTGAGATCGGCAAAATCTACACGGGCAAAGTCGTGCGTACCACCGAGTTCGGGGCCTTCGTGGAGATCTTACCCGGCCAGGATGGTATGGTGCACATCTCCCAACTGGCCGATTACCGCGCCCCTAGTGTGGAGGATGTCGTCCGGGTGGGCGACGAAATCATGGTGATGGTCATTGATATTGACAAAGACGGTAAGATCAAGCTCTCCCGCCAGGCCGTTCTGGAAGGCTGGACGCCTGAAGAAGCTCGCGAACGGGACCGCAAATTAGCGAAAGGAGGGCGGTCTCAAGGTCGAGGGCGGGACTACGGGCCGGCCAGTATCGGAGCGCGCGCCCGCCACTCACCTCGCAAACGCTAGATTCCAAGGAGCATCGTAGCTTTCATGGAAGGTCTGGAAACTTCCTCCCCGCCTGAGGGACTCTCTGGCAAGCGGAAGGCTCTGCGTTGGCTCAGGGAGGTGTTAGAGACGGTTCTCCCGGCCGTGTTGATCGCCGTGCTGATCAACTTTTTCCTGGCGCAAGCCACGCAGGTCCACGGACAGAGTATGGAACCCACCCTGCACAGCAATCAACGCCTGGTAGTAGAAAAGGTCTCTTACCGCTTTCACGGTCCACGCCGGGGCGATATTGTCGTCCTCAAGTCCCCCCAACGAGATTCAGAGCTCCTCATCAAAAGGGTCATTGGCCTCCCCGGTGAGACGGTCGAACTCAGGCGGGGAGAGGTCTACATCAACGGGCAAAAACTAGACGAGCAATACCTGGAAGGGTCCACAGGCGGCAATTGGGGGCCTCTCACCGTCCCTCCGTTGCACGTTTTTGTCCTGGGTGATAACCGTAATTTCAGCAACGACTCGCGTGCCTTCGGTATGGTGCCGATCAAGAACATCGTTGGGCGGGCCTGGCTGTGCTACTGGCCCCTCAATGAAGTGAGAGTGGTGCACTGAAGGACGCTGATGGCAGTGACTCAAGCAAGGAGAGGTCAAGTGGTAGAAAACGTTCTGCCCTTGACCTTCCTTTTTGGTTCCGGGAAGGGATTGGAGCCTGGCCAGTGAGAAGCCCGCTCATTGCGAAACCGGCTCACTCATGGTAAACTATGTAGCAGAGACTGAATTGCCGAGGTGAGGACAGATGACTGACGATGCCCAGAGAAAAAGAATGGAGGAATTGCGCCGGCAGATCAACTACCATAACTATCGCTACTATGTCCTGGATGACCCGCTTATCCCCGATGCGGCTTATGATGCCCTGATGCAGGAGTTGCGGGAATTGGAAGCCGCGCACCCGGAATGGGTCACGCCCGATTCGCCGACGCAGCGGGTGGGGGGTGAGCCGCTGGACACCTTTGAGAAAGTACGCCATCCGGCTCCCATCCTTAGCCTGCCCAGCGCCGCTGAAGTCCAGGGGGTCTACGATTGGCTGGAGCGCATCAGCAAGCTGCTGCCGGCGGGAGTAACCGTCGCCGATCTGGAGTACGTGGTGGAGCCCAAGATTGACGGGCTGACCGTAGTGTTGCACTACCACGATGGCGTATTTGTCCAGGGAGCCACGCGGGGGGATGGGGAGATCGGAGAAGATATCACGGCCAACCTGCGGACCATCAAGAGCCTGCCTCTGCGGATCCCCGTCGCTCCTGATGGGCCGCCACCGGCGCGGCTCGTCGTGCGCGGTGAGGCCTACATGCCGATTGACAAATTCGAGGAGTTCAACCGCCGTCAGGAAGAAACTGGAGGGAAGACCTTTGCCAATCCGCGCAACGCCGCGGCCGGTTCTCTGCGCCAGCTTGACCCTCGCATCACCGCCGCCCGCCCTCTGGACCTCTTCTGTTATGCTATCGTAGACGCCGAGGGGATAGAGATAGCCACTCAATGGGAGGTGCTGGCCTACCTGCGGCAGATGGGTTTCCCGGTGTGTGAGGACGTGGCCAAATTCAGCCATCTGGAAGCTGTCATTGCCTATTGCCAGGAGTGGATGAAAAAACGGGATATTCTCAACTATGAAGCTGATGGGGCGGTGATCAAAATTAACGACCTGCGCACCCAGGCGGCCCTGGGGTTCGTAGGCCGGGAGCCTCGTGGGGCACTGGCGTTCAAGTTCCCCGGCCGCGAGGCCGTGACCAAAATTCTGGACATCGGCATCAATGTAGGGCGTACAGGCACCCTGAACCCCTTCGCCAGGCTGGAGCCGGTCAGGCTGGGTGGGGTGACCATCAAACAGGCCACCCTCCACAACTTTGAGGATATGGCCCGCAAAGACATCCGCCTCGGCGACACGGTGATTATCAAGCGCGCCGGCGACGTGATCCCTTACGTGGTAGGGCCTATCGTAGAGATGCGCACTGGCCAGGAACGGCCCTTTGAGATACCGGAGCGCTGTCCGGCTTGTGGGGAGCCGGTGGTGAAGGCTGAGGATGAGGTGGCCGTCTACTGCGTCAACGCGGCCTGCCCCGCCCAATTGGTGCGCCGCATTGAATACTTTGTCAGCCGGGGGGCTATGGACATCGAGGGTTTCGGCACGCGGAAGGCCCAGCTCTTTGTGGAAAAAGGGCTGCTTAAGGACGTGGCCGACCTCTATTATCTGACACGGGAAGACATCCTGGGCCTGGAGGGCTTTGCCGAGAAAGCCACCGACAACCTGCTGGCTGCCATTGAAGCTTCCAAGACACGCCCTCTGGCGCGGGTCATCACCGCTCTGGGTATCCGTGGCGTGGGGAGCGTCGTGGCCGAACTCCTGACCGAGCACTACCCATCTATTGACGACTTGATGGCTGCTACTCAGGAGGAGTTGGAAGCCATTGAGGGCCTGGGCCCCCACATAGCAGGCAATATCGTAGAGTGGTTCTCGCGGGAGCGGCACCGGGAACTGATCGAGAAGCTGCGGCGGGCCGGGGTGCGACTGGCCGAGGAGAGAAGGGCGCGGCCGGCAGAGGAGTTGCCCCTGGCAGGGTTGACCTTTGTCATCACCGGCACCTTGCCTTCCATGAGCCGCGAGGCGGCCACAGCCCTAATCCAGGCCCATGGTGGCAAAGTGACCGGGTCGGTGTCTGCCAGGACGGATTACCTGCTGGTGGGCGAGGCCCCCGGCGGCACGAAATACCGCAAGGCTCAGCAGTTGGGTGTGCCGATGATTGACGAGGGGGAGCTAATGCGGATGATCGGCCGGGCCCCCCAAGGAGGTAAGGAGGAAGCCAAACAATTGACCCTGGGATTGTGACTCACCCTTTTGCTCTCCATTTCAGGGGAGGTCAAATGCAGCCAGGGAACCTCAGGTCTTGGGGTGCAGAGGTTGGCGACGTGCGTCGAGCATGTCCGCCAACCGAGTGATCCACGAAGGACACGAAGGAACACCAAGATTCTTCGTGTGCTTAGTGTCCTTCGTGGATTATGTTGCCAAAAGCTCCTTTAAAATCTGCCGCGCGCCCTCCGCCGCCCGCGCCCGGTGGCTGATGCGATTTTTGACCTCGGGCCTTAATTCGGCCATCGTCTGACCATACTCCGGTATGTAGAAGACCGGATCGTAGCCAAAGCCGTGCTCTCCCCTGGGCTCAAAAGCGATGAGGCCTTCACAGGTGCCTTCCGCCGTGCGTACCTCCCCCTGCGGCGTGGCCACGGCGATCACACAGCGGAAGCGGGCCGAACGTTGCTCCCAGGGCACTCCCTCCAGCTTCCTCAAGAGCAGGCGGTAGCGGTCCTCGTCACCGGCTCCTGGACCGGCGTAGCGGGCCGAACGCGGGCCTGGCTCGCCTCCCAAAGCATCCACTTCCAGGCCAGAATCGTCGGCCAGGGTCAAGAGGCCGCTGGCTCTGGCATAAGCCGTAGCTTTCAAGCGGGCGTTCTCGGCAAAGGTGCTGCCTGTCTCCTCCACCTCGATGTCAATGTTCTCCTGAGCCGGGTAGGTCAAAGTCAGCGGCAGCCCTTTGAGCAGCGCCTCGTACTCCCTGACCTTGCCGGGGTTGTTGGTGGCAACCAATAGTTTGATCATGTCCGTTCGTCCCACGTCGGTTATCGCCAAAATGATAGCACAAGCACGGAGAAGAGGCAAGAAGTCATGAGGTTGACGGTTGCTTGCAAATAGGGTACAATAAGCGGTGGAGGAGAAGTGGCCTATGGAATGGTTCTACGCTTTTCACCAACGACACGCCGTCGAACTCTGGCTGGGCCTGGCCATAGTGGTGGTTGTCATCCTGGCCTGGCTGGTGGCAACTCAGGTGCGGATGAATCACATGATCCGGCAATATCGGGCCCTGGTGACAGGCACCTCTGGGGGCAGCCTGGAGCAGGTCCTCAACGAACACATCGCCCAGGTGCGTGACACCGCGTCCCAGGTGGAGAAGTTAGATCGGCTGGCCAGGCAGATGGAGAAAACCCTGCGCCACAGCCTGCAATCATTGGGGGTGGTACGCTTCAACCCCTTCCCCAATGTGGGCGGCGACCAGAGCTTTGCCATCGCCCTGGTGGACGGTCATGGCAACGGTGTGGTCATCTCCAGCCTGTATGGACGCCATGACCTGAAAGTCTACGCCAAGCCCCTCAAGAAGTGGGAGTCCGAGTACACCCTGACGGACGAGGAGAAAGAAGCCATCGCCCAGGCTTTCCAGCAACGGGGTTGACAAGCGGCTTCAGATGTTAAGGAGATACCCAATTGGCACGCTTGCCACGTAAGAAAGAAAAGCACCCTCTGACGATTATGATCGTGTCCCATTCAGGGAGAGCGCCCATATCCCTGCGCGTGCCCTGGTGGGTGACTCACCTCGTCCTGGTCATCCTGGTTGCTCTGCTGATCTTGGCCGCCCTCTTCGTGGGCCATTACTACCGGCTCCACAGCCAACTTGTGGAATTGCGGCAAGAACAAGAGATAGAAGCCTCACGCCAGAGAGAGATGCGGACGACTATCCTCAGCCAGCAGGACGAAGTCCGGAACCTCTCCGGCGAGGTAGAGCAACTGGAGATTGAGCTCCTAGAGATTGAGCGCCTCAGCAATGAGATTCGCGAGCTGATCGGTGTGGAGGAGCCTGACTTGACGCCTACCCCAGAGCCCGGTTCATCCAGGGTGGACGACCAAATGGCACCCACCATGGTCATGAGCGCTGGATTGGGAGGCGGGTCGTCTCATCTGTCCCTTGACAGCTCCTCCGGTCCCCATATGGCTGTTGTCGTCGAGGCTGGCCAGCACGTACAAGACATGGGCCTTCTACTGCCGGCCATGCTCCAGGAATTGCAAGCGCTGCGCGAACAGGTCTTGAAGCGCCTGGAAAAAATTGCGCCCCTCAAACGGCACGACCCCGCAACCCTGGAAGCGGAGCTGCAATTATTGGCCGCTGCGCCCAAGAGGTGGCCGGTGGATGTGGAGGCCAGGATCACCTCTGGGTACGGCCCCCGAGAGTTCAAGGGCCGGCGTGAGTTCCATACCGGCATAGACATTGGAGTATGGTACAGCACTGAGGTGAAGGCGACCAAAGCGGGAAAAGTGGTTTTCGCTGGTTGGCTGCCGCGCTACGGTTGGACGGTGGAGATCGAACACGAGATGGGTTACAGCACCCTGTATGCCCACAACCGCTACTACTTCCCCGACGCCGGTGATGAGGTCGAAGAGGGTGAAGTCATCGCCCTCTCCGGAGACTCAGGCGACACCACCGGTCCTCACTTGCATTATGAGATTCGCCTTAACGGCAAGCCAGTAGATCCGATGAAATATCTGGACCTGGGGGACTAACACTGGCGCTGCGTCTCTGCTTTGTGAGTGAAGGAATCCCCTATGAACTTGCGTTCACCAGCGTTCAGATGGAAAATGGCGTGACCGTAGGGCAAATTTCAAATTTGCCCTACATTTTCATTCAAAGGAGGAATGGCCCGATGTTTGGCAGAAGGAAAAGTCCCAGCGTGGACAGAATCGAGACTGTCATCGGCCCTGCCACCCGTTTCAATGGCCACCTCAAATGCGAGGGCAGCATACGCCTTGACGGTCTCTGCGAAGGGACCATAGAGACCGTTGGCAACGTCATCATCGGTGAACGAGCTCAGGTCATGGCCGACATTACTGCGGAGAACGTTTCGGTGTCCGGCGTGGTGAAGGGCCATATCACCGCCAGAGGCCGCCTGGAGATCCTGTCTACGGGGCGTGTTTGGGCTGATATTGTCGTGGCTTCCTTTCTGATTGACGACGGAGGATTTTTCCGTGGGGAAATCACCATGTCCGGCGAGCCGGAGCCCTCCCTTATTGAAACGCCTCAGCCAACAGGCGAGATAGGCGAAACGGCGGCAGCGAAAGATAAGGATGCCGGCCCGGAGGAATGAACATGTCAAAGAACAGTCACCAAAAGCAATACTACGAGGTAAAAAGTGACGAATTGCAGAGCTGTGCGAGAGCAACTGAAGTTTGAATTCTATAGAGCATATATGTCCGCCGCTGAAGTCTCGTCAGAACGCCTGGGCACCTTCCAAGATAACTTGCGTGCACCGATTCACCATTGGTTCAAGTATCCCGCTGGCTTTAGCTACAAGTTGGTGGAAACGCTCATTGATGACAAGCATTTAGCTCCTGGCCACTGGCTGCTTGACCCCTTTGTGGGGTGTGGCACAACGTCTGTCGTTGCCAAAGAGCAAGGCATCAACTCGATTGGAGTTGAAGCGCACCCCTTTGTCTGGTGGGTAGCCAAGGTCAAGTGCTTCTGGGAATACGACATGCAATCGCTTCACCGTTCGATGTTGCGACTTATCACCCGCCTTCATCGGGCTGACTTGGGCGCAGCAGAGGCAACGAATAAATATCCGGCCCTTGTGCATAAATGTTATTCGCCAACTAATCTACAAAAACTAAACTTCATTCGAGATGTTATCTCGGAGATGGATTGCAGTGATGAAGAACGAGATTTCTTCCTACTTGCATTGACGGATACGCTACGAACAGCATCGAAAGCAGGCACAGGCTGGCCATATATTGCACCCAGTAAATATCACGAAAAGCAAGAGCGTGATGCAATCGAGGTCTTCTGCCATCAAGTACAGGTAATGTATAAAGACCTGCTAGTCATTCAAGAGCGACGTAAAGGGCCTGAGCGAGTCGAATGCCGCTTACTACTGAGAGACGCTCGGGATCCGTATCCTGTTGAACCCGAAAGCATTGATTTGGCAATTACGTCACCGCCTTACCTCAACAACTACGACTACGCTGATCGAACGAGGCTGGAGATGTATTTCCTTGGTTGGGCCAAATCATGGGGAGACATTACTAAGCAGGTGCGCGACAAACTGATTATTGCGGCTACAACGCAAATCCGCCGTACCGCCTTTCCCGACGATCCGCTAGGCTCTGAGTTGCGAGAACTAGCACCGAGAATTTATGCTGAACTCAGCGATAAGATCTACCAGCTAGGGAAGATGCGGTTGTGCAAAGGAGGCAAAAAAAGCTATGATCTGATGGTTGCAGGCTATTTCAACGATATGTTCCAGGTGCTAAAGCAAGTCTATCGTGTAATGAAGAGAGATAGCGAATTCGTGCTCGTGCTTGGCGACTCAGCACCCTACGGGGTTTACATTCCGACTGAGGAATACCTGGGGGAACTAGGATTAGCAGTGGGCTTCGGGGGCTACCGCGTAAGAGAACTAAGAGAGCGAGGTGGAAAGTGGGGACATAATCCACAGCGCCATAAAGTTATGCTGAAGGAGAGCCTTTTGACGCTTATTAAATAAGGAAGGTCTAGAACGGATGGAGAGAAAAGTGAGACACCCCGGAAGTGCATTGGGCGAAGCGATCGGGAAGCTCATCGAAGTAGATTTGTCTGCTGCTGTCCGAGAAGTCGCCGACTCATTTAACCATTCAGTACACTCAATGACTCTTCGCAATCACATGGGAAACAGGCACCAGATCGACACTGTGGTCAGTGATAGCGAGGCTAAACCGGTTATTCTCATCGAGCCAAAGTATCTGCGCTACAAAAAACACAACTGGGACAAGGGGAGCCGTTTGTGTATTGCTCACTATAGCCTCCGGCGCACCTATCCCTCTATCCGCAAATCTATTGGCGTGCTGGCGGGCGAGTGGACCGATGCGTCGCTCAGGTTCATACAAAGTTTTGGTGTGGAGACTCACCGTATCTCCTTCAATTACATAGCTGATGTTCTTGAGCAATATGGGATCCCATTCCGCTGGGATGAAAAGGATACGCTAACGCCAGCGAAAGCGTGGCAACGGTTTTGCCAGCTCGCCGAAGATGAGCAGGAGAGGATCGCAGCCACTATCACGAACCCTGTTCGTCAAGCAGTGAAACAGTCGGTCGAGACAACACTCCGCTCAGACCCGAATGCACCCAAACGGGTAGAGGCGGTTGAGTTGTCCATCAGGACAAGTGAAGGTGAGCACCTGGTTTATTCCTTCCAGAAACGATTCAACGCCTGCTCTCCTTTGTTAAGGAC
>JBBIJG010000026.1:12373-12614 GCA_037446095.1 Caldilineae bacterium | reverse complement strand
GCGCCTTTGTCGGGCATCTGGAGGGACAGCACGCTCCAGGCCACTCCGATCTCAACGAAGCACTGGCGGCGGCGCATCACCTGCTGCTGGCTCATGGCTGGGCTGTGCCGGTCATCCGCCGCAACAGTCCCGGCGCACAAGTGGGGATCACGCTGGTCTTGAACGGCCAGACCCCCGCCTCCCCCAGCGCCGCCGATCGGGCTGCGGCCTGGCAACGGGACGGCATTATCAACCGCTGGTT
>JBBIJG010000026.1:0-12353 GCA_037446095.1 Caldilineae bacterium | reverse complement strand
CCGCTCTCGGCACGGGGTTATCCAGCGGACATCGTGCAGGGCTACGGAAACCCCATGGACTTTGTGCGGGCGGGTGACCTGGAGGCCATAGCCGCTCCCCTCGATTTCCTGGGGGTGAACTATTACACGCGTGGTGTGGTGCGCAGCGATGCGGTGCCCGAGGCAGAAAACACCCCCCGCACCGTTTTCCCCAACCCGGAGCGGACAGAGATGGGCTGGGAGGTCTATCCGGAGGGTCTTTATGAGATGTTGGGGCGGGTGCACTTTGAGTACCGCTTCCCGGCGCTTTATGTCACTGAAAATGGCGCAGCTTACCCGGATCGGATCGGTCCCGATGGGCAAGTGGATGATCCGTTGCGGGTGACCTTTCTCAAGGAGCATCTGACGGCAGCGGCGCGGGCCATTGCAGCGGGGGTACCGCTGCGGGGCTATTTCGTCTGGTCGCTCATGGACAATTTTGAATGGGCCTACGGGTACTCGAAACGCTTTGGGCTGATCTATGTGGATTACCCGACCCAGCGGCGCATATTCAAGACCAGCGCCCATTGGTATCGTCGGGTCATTGCCGCCAATGCTGTGGTGGATTGAAACCTCAGGGAGGAAGCATGGAGAAGGTGGCTTACAGAGGATGGCCCAACTGCTACCGTCTGACGAACAGGGAGGTAGAACTGATTGTCACGGGCGACGTGGGGCCTCGCATCATCCGGTTTGGGTTCATCGGAGATGACAACGAATTTGGGGAATTTGCCGAGCAAGTAGGGCAGACGGGCGGGTCGGAGTGGCGCATCTACGGAGGACATCGGCTTTGGCATGCCCCGGAGGACAAGGTGCGCACCTACTATGCCGATAACGGCCCGGTGCAAGTCACCGAGGAAAACGAGACGGTGCGGGTGGTTCAGCCACCGGAGGCCACTACGGGCATTCAGAAGGAGATGGCTATCACCTTCGGAGCGGCAGGTCAGGTGGAAGTACGCCACTATCTGCGCAACGTGGGCCTGTGGCCTGTGGAACTGGCTCCCTGGGCCTTGTCGGTGATGGCCCCGGGCGGCATTGGCATCGTGCCTCAACCTACCAGGGCCCACCCCGACGGCCTGCTACCCAATCGTGTGCTGGTGTTGTGGCCCTACACCGATATGAGGGACCCCCGCCTTCATTGGGGTTCCCGGTTGCTCCTTCTACGTCAGGATCAGAACGCTCCAGGGCCGGCCAAAATCGGGTTGAGCGCCAACGATGGCTGGGGCGCTTACCTGCGCCAGGGGCATCTTTTCCTTAAAATGTTTGAGTACTTTGAGGGAACGAGCTATCCGGATCACGGCTGCTCGCTGGAGATGTACACTAACGACAGGATGCTGGAGCTGGAGACCTTGGGGCCGTTACAACGGCTGGCCCCTGGTGGCGTTGCGGAGCATGTCGAGCGCTGGTTCCTCTTCCGGGGTATCGAGGCCGGCGAGGATGAAGAGTCTATCGCACGGGCTGTGCTGCCGCTGGTGGCTGCAGCGCGGAATCATTAGCTCAGGTGACAAAATTGCTGGCGATGGTGAGAGCCCGGTGGGCGGCGTCGAGGGCGACCGTAGCTTCAGGCTGGCAATAGGGTTCATCACCGGCTTCGATGATGTAGCAGGCATCTACGGCTGCATGTTCCATGTCCTTGGAAAGCCTGGCCAGCTTCGACAGGTGCTCTTTCCAGAGACCAACGTCCTGCCCGGATAGCTCTTGTTCGAGAATTCCCAGATCACCAGGCCATCAAAGGTCCCGTCCGTCAAAATGCATACGTGCTCGGCCAGACTCTGCCGCAGTCCGTCCAGATGGCTGGGGGGCAGGTCCAAGATGGCTGAGAGAGAATTTGCCGGTGCGATCAAGACACCATCTGGATGATGAGGAAGGCCATAGCCCCCAGGGCCAGGAAGGAGCCGAAAGGCAACAGGCTCTTGCGGCTCATTTTGCCCAGCAAAATCCCGACCAATCCCACCAGAGCTGCGCTGCCAAAGCCAAGGAGGAGGGCCCAGTAGAGGGCTGTGGAAAAGCCGAAAATAAGACCCATAAAGAAGGCCAATTTGACGTCGCCTATGCCGGCCCGCTCTGGACCGTAAATCAAGACGGGCACGATAAAGACCAGGGCTGCTACCGCTCCGCCCAGGAGGGCGCTAATCCAGCCGGGGAAACGGAACATGGCCCCCAGGGCAACAAGGATGGCAGGGTAAATGATGCGGTTAGGGATGCGACGTTCACGGAAGTCGCTATAGGCTACCGCGGCGAAGACCATCATGTAGGCCAGGTAAAATGCCTTGGGGGGGAAAAAGCCCGTCGCCAGATAAGAGGCCACGGCCAGGATGCCAGCGGCCGCTAATTGGAGGAGCGACTTTCGGAGCAAAGAGGGTTTTTCGGATAGCTGCTCTGAGTCTGGCATGGGGTCATCCTCGTTCGCAGTACGGCACCGGTTATGAAAGCTCGCTCAGATACTTCTCTGCCTGTGCCATCTGTTTCTCCAGTTCGACGATTTGCTGGCGGGCTCCTTCTGTGTGTTCTCGCAAGAGCGCTACAATTGTAGACCGGTTCCATTCTGTTTGCTGCTGTATCTGTTTCAGTCGTTCCTCCAACTCTGCGTCGTGCCGGGCCTGTTCTCTCCATTGATGCTCCCACGACAGGGTTTCTTTCTTCCAACGCTTTTCATTTTCCAGCCGCCATTCTTCCAGGCTTTCTTTTTGACGCTGCTCGCCCAGGCGTTGGAGTTCCATCAACTCAGCCTGCGTCTGTTTCAGCCTTTGTTCGAATTTTTCCAGAAGCTCCAATGCTTTCTTGTTTTCCTCATAGAGCTCAGTAAAGCGTTGCATACGTGCTGTATATTCTTCCATTTTCATGCGATGTTCATTTAATTCCTCGGCCCAGCTCTCCATTTGACGTTGGCGTTGTTGCTCGTTGAGTTGCTGGGTTTCCATGAGGCGCATTTGCTCTTGTTTCAACGACGACTGAAACCCCTGCCACTCGGCGGCCTGGGTCTCCAGTCGCCGGAGTGCATCCTCAAGGAGCTCCAGCTTCCTGGCCTGAGCCTCACTTCTGGTCAGCAACTGGCTGGTTTCCTCTTGTAATTCGGCAATCCGTTTGGCATCTTGGGTGCGCTGGGTTTCCAGGTAAGTCATGCTCCTGGTCCGGTCCTCACTCGCCTTGGCCATGTTATCCAATGCCTGCTGGAGGTTCAGTACGGCCTCTCCCAGGCGCTTGTCCTCAGCTCGCCTGAGCTGTAATTCTTGCTCCAGCCTGTTGAGCTTCAGGAGTTCCTTTTTGATTTCTGCCAGGGTTGCACTCTGGTTTTCCCTGTCCATCTGTCTCAGTTGTCTGGCCTCTTTCTCGGCCTGCAAGCGCTGTTGGTCGTATTTTTCAATCAGCAGGATGATTTCGTTTTTGAACTGCTGGAAGGCATCATCGAACCTTTCGAGCCTGCTCAAATGGGCCTGAGTCCCGGCCAACTTTCCTTCCAATTCCTGGATGCGTTGGGCCTGTCCGGCAATCTCTGCCGCCTGACTCTTGACCTGTTCCTGGAGTCGAGCCAGCTCCGCCTTATCCTGTCGCCGCTCCTCGTCCAGCCAGAGGAGCATTTGAGTAGCCTGGTTCAAATCCATAATTTCACCTCTCATTTAGGGTAAGCACTCAGGGGTTCAGCTCCCGCACCTCACCTGTAACCAGAAAAATGACCCGCTCACCGATGTTGGTGGTACGGTCGGCGATGCGCTCTAAATTGTGAGCCACCCACAGCAAATAGGTTGCCCGGCTGATGGTGCGCGGGTCATTCATCATAAAGACCAGGAGTTCGCGGTAGATTTGATCGTAGAGGGCGTCTACTTCTTCGTCGCCCGTGGCCGAACGCTTGGCCATTTCGATATCGCGGCGCACAAAAGCGTCCAGTTGCTGGCGCAGCATCAGCCGCGCTTTTTCAGCCATACGGGGAATGTCAATCAGGGGTTTGAGTAGCGGTTGATCGGCTAACATCAGGGTAATTTTGCCGATGCCTTCGGCGTGGTCGCCCATGCGTTCCAATTCGGCAGCGATGCTGGAGATGGAAGTAATCACCCGCAGGTCGCTGGCCATAGGCTGCTGGGTGGCGATGAGGACGAGGCATTTCTCTTCAATCTCGCGTTGGGCCTGATTGATCAGGGCATCATTATCTATGATCTCCTGAGCCAGTTTGGTGTCGCGGTCGGCCAGGGCCTGGATCGAGCGTTCGATGGCCTGGTCAACCAGGGTTCCCATATTCAGGAGGTCATCCTGCAATTTTTGGAGTTGTTCTTCAAAGGTCTCCCTGAGCATGGTCAATCCCTTTTACTCCCTCCCCTTTCCGCTCCTCTACCTCAAACCACACCAGCCTGATTCTACCCCTCATCGGCCAATCATCCACTGTTGCGATACAGGCGCCAGCGCGTGCCCTCGGGACCGTCCTCCAGGGCGATCCCAATCTCGGCCAGGCGACTGCGGATGGCGTCAGCTTTGGCCCAATCCCTGGCCTGCCGGAACTCCTGGCGCAGGTCTATCAGGATCTGCATCAAAGCGTTTTCCAACCCTGTCCGGGTCTCTTCCGGCAACCGAGCGGGGATGAGGCCCAGGATGTTGCCGCCCAACTCCCGGTACAGGTCATCAACGGCTTTCAGGGTTCCCCGACTGAGGGGCTCTCCGGAGTTGAGCCAGACGTTGACCTCCTTGGTCAGGTCGAAGAGAGCAGCCAGGGCTTGGGGGGTGTTAAAATCGTCGTCCATGGCCTCGATAAAGCGGACCTTGTGCTCTTCCAGAATCCGCTGGAAGGCAGCGGTGTCCTCTCCCTCCGCAGCCGTGGCCCAACGGTCGCGCACCAGTCTCACGGTACTGTAGAGTCGCTCCAGGCCCTTACTGGCTGCTTCTAACGCTGCCTCACTAAAGTCGGTAGGGCTGCGGTAGTGGCTGCTCAAGATGAAAAAGCGGATGGTCATAGGCTTGTGCCTCTGCAGGGCCTCTTTGATGGTCACAAAGTTCCCCAGGCTTTTGCCCATTTTGACGCCGTTCACGGTGACCATGTTATTGAGCAGCCAGTAGCGGGCAAACTCGACGCCATAAGCAGCTTCACTCTGGGCGATTTCGCTCTCGTTATGAGGGAAGATGTTTTCCAACCCGCCGCCGTGGATGTCGAAAGGCAGCCCCAGGTATTTGGCTGCCATCACCGAGCACTCGGCGTGCCAGCCGGGGTAGCCCTCGCCCCAGGGGCTTTTCCAGCGCATCAGGTGTCCCGGTGGTGCCGCGCGCCACACGGCAAAGTCAGCCGGGTGGCGCTTGTCTGGGTTGACCTCCACCCGCGCGCCTTCAGCCAGCTCTTCCACCTTGCGTCCAGAGAGTTTGCCGTATTGGGGGAAGCTTTCCACTGAGAAGAAGACCGAGCCATTGGCTTCGTAAGCATAGCCCTTCTCGATAAGGATCTGCGCCAGCTCGATCTGCTCCGGGATGTGGCCGCTGGCCCGGGGCGAGATGTCGGGGCGGGTCACGTTGAGGGCATCCATGTCCTCGAAATAGCTGCGGGTGTAATACTCCACCACTTCCATCGGTTGCAACTGCTCCAGCCGCGCTTTACGACCGATCTTGTCCTCGCCTGCGTCGGCGTCGTCGGTCAGGTGGCCCACATCGGTAATGTTCTGCACATAGCGCACTTTATAGCCCAGGTAACGCAGGTAGCGCACCACGACATCAAAGGAGACGTAGACCTTGGCATGGCCGATGTGGGCGTGATCGTAGACCGTTGGCCCGCAGACATAGATGCCCACCCGGCCCTCATGAAGGGGCTTAAACTCTTCCTTTTGACGACTCATGTAGTTGTAGACTTTCAGTGTCATTTTTGAGCTCTCCCACCCATTCATCCAGTCCTGCCCTGAACTCATCCAGGCTCCCAACCTGAGCTGCTTTCACCACCAACCTTTGCAGGAGGGGCACCTCTTCAATCGGCCCGATCCGCTCCTCTAATTGCTGTTCCATCTCGTAAGGCAATCCAAAACGGGCGATCAGAATCTGAAAGAGGTTTTCCCTGATGGCTTTCAAACCTTCCTGACGCCCTTGCTGGATGCCCTGTTGGATGCCCTGTTGGATGCCCTGCTGGATGCCCTCTTCAATCCAATCCTCAATAAACGTAGCGTTACGCATTTGCTCCACCTCCTCGCGGAAAAATCTCCACAGAAACTCCTTTCTCGTTCCCTGACCAGCACCCCCTCATCTGCTCTCCCGGCCAGCACGATCAGAAGGGGTGCCAGTTCACGAAACTGCCCGGCGCGTATGGCCTCTTCGTAATCCCACAATTTGAGTAAGGGATAGGTGAAACGGTTCACCACGCGTTTTCCCAGGCGCACAACGTACTCGTTGGGGATGGGACTCTCCCGACGCTCCAGATACAGAGCCAGGGTGATCACCGGCCGTTGGAACTGCTTTGTCAGCGCCGCCGGGTAGATAAATTGTCGCTTGGGAAAGTCTGGCCGGTGCTGCAATTGGAATTCAAGGTGAAAGATGAGTTCCTCGTCATGATACACCACCCGGTGGACAAAGTCCACCCGCTCCTCGGGTAGAGACAGTTCAACATTTTCCAGAGTGCCTGCCAGTTGCAACGGCTCATCAGGAAAAGCCAGGCGCAGGAACAAGGCCGCATAATTGCGCGCCAATATTTTCAGGACGCGGTCAAAGACGTTGATGCGGACCACGGGGCCTTCCTATGCCTCTCAACTATGCCCGTCTGGTTGAGCAAAGATCATCCGTCCGGCCGTCGTCTGCAACACTTTCGTCACCGTCACGTTGATGGTGCTGTTCATGTAACGCCGCCCGTTTTCCACCACCACCATAGTTCCATCATCCAGATAGCCCACACCCTGTCCCAACTCTTTGCCTTCCTGAATGATCCGTACCCGCAACGATTCTCCAGGCAGGACAACAGCCTTGACCGCATTGGCCAGTTCATTAACGTTGAGGACCATCACCCCTTGCAGTTCGGCCACGCGGTTCAAATTGTAATCGTTGGTGATGATGGGGCAGCGGAGCTGCTTGGCCAGCATGATGAGTTTATCGTCTACCTCCCGGTAATCCTCCACATCCATATCGGTGATACGGATAGGGACCAGCGATTCCTCTTGCAACTTTCTGAGCATATCCAGGCCTCTGCGACCGCGATTGCGGCGCAGGGTGTCGGAGGAATCAGCGATATGCTGCAACTCATTGAGGACAAAGCGAGGAACCAACATCTCACCGCTGATGAACCCCGTTTGACTGATGTCAGCAATCCGACCGTCAATGATAACACTGGTGTCCAGAAGAACGTACTTGTCTCCGCCGCGGGGGGAGCTTTCCCGGTACAGGCGTGGACCGATGACACTGAGCAGGTCCTTGCGTCTCATCACCATGACTGCTGTACCAAAGTAGGCAAAGAAAACCGTACCGGCGAGAGGCAGGATCCAGGCCCAGGGATCCGGTAAGCGAGACAGAGGCAAGGCTAAAAGAGCAGCAATGATCAAACCAACGATCAGGCCAACGGTTCCGGATAACAGGTGTTGAGCCGGAATCTGGCTGATCTTACGTCGGATCCAGAAGAAGGGCCTGGTCGTCACCCAGGGCGCAAGCAATAGACCCAGCGCCAGGCCGGAAAGAACCAGGACATAAACGTAGCGGTTATAAGGTCCTCCTAAAGCTTCGCCTACCTTGTAGGCGGCGGAGGCTAGGGCGAAAGCCCCTATCAGACGGAATATCAATTCAACGAGCATTTTTCCTCCCCTCTAGTCACTGATTTTTCACCAGAGCTATTTCAAGGGCTTCGCTCACGGAACGCACGCCAATGACTTCTATCTCGGGTGAAGAATCCTTCCTTCGCAGTGCCTCCTTGGGCAAAAGGCAGCGCCGGAAGCCCAGCTTGGCAGCTTCACTCAGCCGTCTGGGGATTTGGCTCACCGTACGGAGTTCACCGGAGAGGCCGATTTCCCCCACCAAAGCCAGGTCGGCGGCCACTGGCATATCGCGGAAGCTGGAAGCAATGGCTATGGCCACCGCCAGGTCGGCCGCCGGTTCATTGACTTTCAGCCCCCCCACCACGTTGACAAAGACATCCTGATCCGAGAGGCGCAAACCCAACCGCTTGCTCAACACGGCTACCAGCAACAACAAACGGTAGAGGTCAACGCCGTTGGCTGTACGTCGAGGCAGGCCAAAGCTGGTGGTGCTGACCAGGGCCTGGATCTCGACCAGAAGCGGGCGGGTACCCTCCATGGTGACGGCGATAGCTGAGCCAGCCGCCATCGGCAGGCGTTCAGCCAGGAAAGCTTCAGAAGGGTTGGCCACCTCTATCAGACCCTGGCTGGCCATTTCGAAGACTCCCACCTCGTTGGTGGAGCCAAAGCGGTTCTTGACGCTGCGTAACAGACGGTAGGCATGAAAACGGTCGCCTTCCAGATAGAGGACGGTGTCCACGATGTGCTCCAGGACTCGTGGCCCGGCGATGGCCCCGGTCTTGGTCACATGGCCGACGATGAAAACGGGCACGCCGGAGGCCTTGGCCAGCCTCAACAGGGTGGCTGCACATTCCTTCACCTGGCTGACACCCCCCGCCGCCGAGGTAAGCGCCTCTGTGTAAACGGATTGGATGGAATCCACGACCGCCAGACGAGGGTTTAAGCGTTCGATATGGCCGACAATCTGCTCCAGGTTGATCTCGGAGAGGATGTAGAGCTGGGCCTCGGAGATCCCCAGCCGGTCGGCACGCATCTTGATTTGCTGGGCGGATTCCTCACCGGAGACATAGAGCACCGGGCCCTCTTGTCGGGCCAGAAGCGAAGAGACCTGCAAAAGAAGGGTCGATTTGCCGATGCCTGGGTCGCCACCGATGAGCACGACCGAGCCAGGCACAATGCCACCGCCCAAAACCCGATTTAATTCCTCCATAGGCACCGGAATGCGTTGGAAGCCGTCAGCCGAGATAGCAGGCAGGGGTTGTGGTTCACTGGTCGGCACCAAAGGAGCCCGGGAGGCTCTTTTCTCCTTCTCTTCCTCCACCCGCGTTTCAACCACACTGTTCCAGGTCCCACACTCAGGGCAGCGGCCGAACCACTTGGGGAAAACGTGTCCGCATTGTTCGCAAACGAAAGCCGTCTTGACTCTGGCCACAGTCACTCGTCCTTTTCACTTTATAGAACCATCCTGAGTCGAAGTCTCCTCTACCATTCGCTTTAACACCTTTCGGCAACGTGTTGTTCGGAGATTGCTTCTTTAATTATACCACAAATGGAAGGGGTAAGCAATGGGCGAGTCACAGCACTGGAAGGCCCCAAAGGCTTCCCCTTGTCTTTTGGATTATGGTGGGATATAATGATAAAGCGATGAAACGGCGCTGCCTTTTTCTTGACTACACAGTTGAGGCCCTCACCAGGGAATCTCGCCTCAGGGCTCCGCTCCGAGCTATCTTTTGCGGTTTGATAGCCATTCTGGGGATAAGCTGTGGACGGCCCTTGCCCGGACCTACGCCTTTCGTTGAGCCTTCGCCTCAACCTCTTCCAACAGTGAAGCCGGGCACATCGGAACCCTCCCCTCTGGTGCTATGGGAAGGCTTTGACCCTGCTCAAGGAAATGGCTGAAGGAAGAGGTTGCTACTTTTCGAAGGATTCACCCCGCCATCCTCGTTGAGGTCTTACATTATGCCAGCGATGACGAGTTGCTCAAGGGAGTCAAAGGAGGGGAGGAGCTTGATTTAGCCATCGGTCCTCCGGCCCTGGTCGAGTCGCTACGGGCGGCAGGGCTTATCCGCCCGGCAGGAGACGTTTTCGGTCGAGGTTTTCTCCACGGGTTCGCTCAACCCTGCCTAGAAGGCATCAGCCAGGATAAGGAAGTGTGGGGGGTGCCTTTCTCCGCCGGCCTGCATCTCTTGCTCTATTACAACAAGGAGCTGGTGGAAGAACCACCCCAGGATACGGCGGCGCTGATCGTGACGGCTCAGAAGTTGACGACGGGGGAACGCTCCGGCCTGGTCATGAACTACCGCGATCCCTTGTGGCTGACACCCTGGCTCTCCGGTTTCGGAGGCTGGCTGACGGACGAAGAGGGTCAGCCCACCTTGGATACGGCAGCCATGGTCGAAGCCTTGCGCTTTCTCCATGCCCTCAAGTTCGAATACGGGGTCCTGCCACCTGAAGCCGACTATGACTTGGCCGACAGGCTTTTTCGGGAAGGCAAAGCAGCCCTGCTGATCAACGGCCATTGGGCCCTGGCCGACTATCAGGCGATCGAGGGTCTGGCATGGGATGTGGCCCCCTTACCTACGGTGACCGAGACTGGTCTGCCGCCCAGCCCGCTGGTAATGGGACAATACTTCGTCATCGGCTCCAATGTCACCGGCCGGAAACTGGAAGCAGCCAGGGTTTTGGTGGAATACATGACCGCCAGCCAGAGGCAGTTGGCATGGATGCGCCATTTCGGCACCCTTCCTACAACCAAGGAAGCCCTGAACGATGAAGTCATCTCCAACGATCCTCTGGCGCGGGTATCTGTAGTTCAGATGCTGGCTGGCCGGGGGGCAAGCCTGGGGTCAAATCCGACCATGCTTCTGGAGGCCATGCGCGAACCCCTGGTAGCGGTTATGGCCGACCGGATAACGCCCACCGAGGCTGCCCGACAGATGCAAGCGAGAGCGGAGGAGATGCGGCAAGCAAAATAAGATGTGACGCTTCCTGATGGGCAAAGGTGGCCCAGTCCTTCCTGCCTCAGTCAGGAGACCTTTAGCCTCAGAGGGGGGTTCATGCCAGCACCTCGCTGACTCCATCCTCGAAAGCGCAGACGTAAATCTGCGGCTCGAGGCCCGTACTCGCCCGGTATGCTGTCGCCACGTGGGCATGAAAACGTTCCACCGCTTCCTCAGCCACCAGGCTGACCGTACATCCCCCGAAGCCAGCCCCTGTCAGACGCGAGCCGTAAACTCCTTCGACCTGCCAGGCTGCCTCGACCATCACATCCAGCTCCCGGCAACTGACCTGATAGTCATCGCGCAGGCTGACGTGAGACTCGTTCATCAAACGCCCGAATGTGACCAGGTCGCCCCCTCTGAGAGCCTCCACGCTTTGCAACACCCGCTTGTTCTCGTAGACGACATGGCGGCAGCGTCGCCGTACCTCTTCTGGCAGGTCCTCCTGGTAGCGCTCGAACTGGGCCACGGAGACATCGCGCAGGGCCTTGATCCCTGGCAGGTGTTTTTGTAACAGGCGCACTCCCTCTTCACATTCCCGCCGCCGGGCATTGTACTCCGAGTCCACCAATCCTCGTCGCTTCATTGTATTGCAGACCATGATGGTCGCAGGAGGGTGAGGTGAGCCATCAGTGGCCCCTAATTTGACCAACTCGTGTTCCAGAGTACGGCAATCAATGAGCAGGGCGTGGTCACGTTGGCCCAGAGCGGAGATGAACTGGTCCATGATTCCACATTTCATACCTACGAACTCGTTCTCGGCCCGTTGGCAGAGCAGGGCCAACTCCACGCGGTTCAGCGAGAAGCCACTCAACACCTGCCACGTGTAAGCTGCGGCTACCTCCACCGCTGCCGAAGAGCTGAGCCCTGAGCCGATAGGGATGTCACCGCTGATGACAGCGTTCATCCCCGACAGCACAAAACCCCGCTCCTGGAGGAAAAAGGCCACGCCGCGTTGGTAGTTGCTCCAGGGGTGCCGGGCATCGTGATGTTATCCAGGGAGAACTCGGTCTGCCGGTCGAAATCGAGGGCGTAGAGGACGACCTGGCGGTCAGGTCGGGGCGCGGCGACCATCCAGATGTGGCGGTCAATGGCCACCGGTAGCACGTAGCCCTCGTTGTAATCGGTGTGCTCGCCGATGAGGTTCACCCGCCCCGGCGCGCGCACCAGCGTGGCTGGCTCGTGGCCGAAAATCTCCGTGAAGCGCTTTCTGAGAGCCTCCCCTCGTTCCATGATAGCTACAACTTCTCCATGTGTGGCAAGTAGCCCAGTTTCCGCAACTCTTCGACCAGCCTGGGCCAGTCCTTTTCCGCCACGATGGCTGTCGTGGGCGAGAGGACCTCCTGCACATAGGGCTTGGTCTGAGGCAGGGTTTGCAGTTCTTGCAAAATCGCCTCCTCTTTCACCTGAAGGAGAACCGCCCGTCGCAAGCGGACCTGGCCGTATTTCTGAGCCCATTGGCGCAGGATATGAGCCACGTTGGTCGGCAGGCGGCCGGCGGTGGCCTGCTTCAAAAAGCCGAGCACCGTCTCCACCTCGATGCCTTCCCTTAAAAGGCGGGCCAGAGAATCCAGCGTGATCCGGTAGAGGTAAGCCCCTTCTGCACCCTGCCGGTCGGCGAATCTTTCCACTTGAAAACGATAGT
>JBBIJG010000025.1:9107-12658 GCA_037446095.1 Caldilineae bacterium | reverse complement strand
CCTGCTCCGGCAGCGCGGACGGCTGGCCGGCCTGTCCATCGGCCTGGGCTTTATGGTCAAAGTCACACCAGCCCTCCTGCTGCCCCTTGGCTTACGCTCTCTGGTTGGGCTGTCCAAGAAAATCGGCTACCTGGCCCTCGCCGTTTTGACAGCAGTTATTATCGCCCTGCCCTTTTTGTTGATCAGGCCAGACCTGTTCCTGGCCAGCTTCCGCAGCATGGCGGGGCGTTCCTCCTGGGAGACCATCTGGGCTCTGCTGGACGGCTACTTCTCCTACGGTGTACTCCCGGCCAATCGCTTCGACCCGACTGTTGATTTCGCTACCCATTCCTCTCATCTGCCCTGGCTCTGGATCACCGTTGCCTTCGGGCTCATTTATCTGTGGCTCTACACCCGCCGGGTGGACTGGCAAGATCTGCGAGTCATCACGGCCTTTGCCGGCCTTACCGTTAACCTCTTCTTTCTGTATTCTAAAGGCTACAGCCCCCAGATGGCTGTCATGTTGATTCCTTTCACCGTGTTGCTTCTCCCCAACCTGCGGGGGGTCATCTACCTCCTGTTGTGGACAGCTATTGACTTTCTCGAAGGCACCGCCTATTTCATCATCTTCCCCGAGGAAAGCTGGCTGTTGGCAGGCACAGTGCTATCGCGTTCGGTTCTCATCCTTGCCCTGGCTATCGAGTATGGGTTGATCTTCTTCTCCCTCAGCTCGCCTCAGGTGGAACGGATCAAGCAGCGGGTCTTTTGGGCTCTGGTCGCCCTCCTGCTCCTGGCTGGGTGTGCCGCCGTCTACCCGCTGAGCCAAGCCTACGTCGAGAGCCGTTACGCCCAGGAGGAATATCGGCCAATGATCGAACTTCTCCGAGCCGAGGCGGAGAAAGGAACCACCTGCCTGGCCCTGACTGACCCATCCCTCTATCCCCGGCTCTACCCCTGGCTGAGGAAAGACGTGGACCTGTACCTGGTTGAAAAGGAGAAGCAGATAGCAGAAGTGGCGACGATGTGCGATGAACTGTGGCTATTCCAAGGGGACAAGGTCCCTTCTGATGTCAAGGAGTGGTTGGAAGAACACGCTCGCCTCATGAGGAGTCACGACTTCGCCCAGGGTCAGCTTCTTCACTACGCGTTCCAAGGGGGGGGACGTTGAATGAGAAGACGGGAAACCATAGTGCAAGCCCTGGCCGTCGGTCTCTTCCTGTTGTCCATCTACTTGCTGACCTACAGTGGCCGGTTCCACTCCAGCGACGGCCAGGCCATGTTTGCCGTGACGGAGAGCCTCGTCCGGCGCGGCGACGACGACATCAACCAGCTCCTGTGGATGGGCCAACAGCAGGGCACCTACGGCATGGACGGTGAACTCTATTGCCGCAAAGGCATCGCCACTTCGCTCCTGAGTCTCCCTCTGGCCTGGCTGGGCTTAGTGGTCCCCTTTTGGGGCCTGGTGCAAACCACCCTGCTCTTCAACACCTTTGTCACCGCCCTCACCGGTGTCTTTGTTTATCTTTACGTCAACCGCCTGGGATATTCCGCAAGAACATCGTTGGGCCTTTCTCTCGTCTTCGGGCTGGCTACTTTGGCCTGGCCCTACGCCAAATACGACTTTAGCGATCCCCTGGCCGGCCTGGGCCTTTTCGCCGCAGCTTACCTCCTGCTGCGCTACCGGGACAGCGGGAAAGCCAGCGACGCTTTCTGGGCCGGCGCCGGCCTGGGCCTGGCCGTGGCCACCCGGTACGCCAACCTCATCATCCTCCCTCTGTTTGGCCTTTTGCTGCTAGCGTACATGGCAAGGGACAAAGAACGAAAGATGAGAGCCACCCTCCTATCTCCCATCCTTGCCTTCACCCTACCGCTGACCATTACCGCCTTCCTCCTGGGCGGCTACAACTATGCCCGCTATGGCAATCCTCTCCAGACGGGCTATCTACCGCAGGAGAAATTCTCCACTCCCTGGCTGGAAGGCATCAGCGGGCTGTTGGTCAGCCCTGGACGGGGTCTTTTCCTGTATGCCCCAGTCCTGCTGGTCAGCCTGCTGGCCATACCCGACTTCCTCAAGCGCCACCGCCTGGAAGCAGCCCTGGCCCTGCTGGTCAGCATTTCCTACGTTCTCCTCTACGGCCGATGGTTCTTCTGGCACGCTGGCTACGCCTGGGGGCCCCGCTTCCTGGTGCCCATTGTGCCTTTCGCCGTCGTCCTCATGGCTACCCTGGTAGAAAAACTATCGGGCTGGGGATGGCTGGCTTTCGCCGCCCTCTGCCTGGTCAGCCTGACCATCCAAATCCTGGGGCTGAGTGTGGATTTCACCCTCTTTCAGGAAGGGCTCCTGTATCGCTTCCCCGATCTGGAAATGTTCGACCCCAGGAGCTATTTCGAGTTTCGGTTTTCGCCGCTGCTGGGCCAGTGGGCTCTGCTGCGCCTGGAAAACCTGGACTTTGCCTGGGTGCGAATGATGGATGCCTCCTCCCATCCGCAGGTGGATTGGCCCGTCCTTATCTCTAACATGACACTGGTGCTTGCAACCACGCTGAGCCTCCGCTGGGTTTTTCTCCGAAGGTCACAAATTGCTCCTGCTGGATTTGCAATCCAGCGGCCAGGCGGCGGATTACAAATCCGCCCCGAGCAAAAAGGAGTCCTTGTCCTGATGAGTCTATTGGCCTTGGTGGTAACAGCTTTTTCCCTAAGTCGTTACAAGGATGACCAGCACCAGAACTACCGGGATTTGCTGAGCTACCTAGAAGCTCGCTCCAAACCGGGGCAGGCCATTATCTTCAACATCCCAGAAGACACGGCGGTCATGCAAAACCACTACAAGGGCCATCTGCCTGTCTACGGCCTGATAGAGACCAGCGCCCCGGTCACGCCCGCTACGGCAAGCTGGCTGGACAAACTGGTAGCTCAGTACTCTGGCCTCTGGCTCATCCCCAGCCCTTCGCTGGCCGAGAACGGCCTGGATCAGCATCTGAAGGAGCGAGGCTACCAGGCAGCCGATGAGCGCTTTGGCCATCTACGTCTGCTGCTTTACGCTTTCCCCCACGAGCCCCTGGTTCGCCGCACAGTGGGAGTTACCTTCGGTGAAGTCATCGTCCTGGAAGGCTACGCTCTGGACGAAAGCGTCCAGGCCGGTGACATCCTTCACCTGGGCCTGGATTGGCACGCCCTTGCTCCAGTGGCTGAGGACTATCAGGTCTTTGTCCATCTTCTGAGCGAGGGCGGTCAGCGCTGGGCGCAAAAGGACGGGCCACCGCTGCTGGGCGCCCGCCCCACCTCCAGTTGGCAACCAGGGGAACGGCTGACGGACCGGCGCGGGCTGCTCCTGCCGGCGGACCTGCCCCCTGGCTCCTATCATCTGAGGGTAGGACTGTACCGTCTCCACGACGGGAACCGCCTGCTCACCGCCGAGGGAGCCGACGGCCTTGACCTGGAGCCTTTCTGCGTTAAGAAGTAGCTGGCCAGCGGCCCCTGTTTGCGTATAACCCTACTTTATGGTACGATATAACACGGGGAGAACATCAGTCGTGAACCCATACAAAAGCCCTCTCAGGATTGGGGTCCTT
>JBBIJG010000025.1:4670-9097 GCA_037446095.1 Caldilineae bacterium | reverse complement strand
GCTACAGGGTTGCTCACTCTGCTGGGATGCGGCCCCAAGGAGCCCGTACAGGTAACGATCATTGCGGACGGAGGACAGCGTGTCGTGCAGACCACGGCCGCTACGGTGCGCGAAGTCTTGGCCGAGAACGGCATCCCTTTGGGTGAACTGGACCGCGTCGAACCAGACCTCTGGGTGGAAACCAGGCCAGGCATGACCATTACCGTCGTCCGGGTAGAGGAAAAAATCGAGACAGTGAGAGAGGTCGTCCCTTTTCAGCGCAAGACCGTCAAAAGTGAAGCCATGTCTGAAGGGGAGACCCGCCTGATTCAGTCCGGAGCCAATGGCGAGGTGGAGATCACTTATCGCATCGTGCTGGAAGACGGCGTGGAGACGACCCGCAGCGAGTTGAGGAGGGTCATCATCACCCCAGAAATAGACGAGATCGTCGTAGTGGGCACCCACAGCGCCCTGGTTTCTGTTCCCATCAGTGGCACCATCGCTTACATCTCGGCCGGCAATGCCTGGGTCATGCGGGAAGCCAGCGGCGGCCGGCGGCCCCTGACTTCTGAGGGTGATCTGGACACCCGTGTCTTCGCCCTGTCACCTGATGGTCGGAGACTTCTCTTCACCCGCAGCGGCGGCACCGATCCTGCAGCCCCTCTTAATACCCTGTGGATTATCTCAACCACTGTCGTAGGAGAGAAGGCTCAACCTCTGGGGCTTAAGGGTCTGAACTATGGCGAGTGGTCCGGCGACGGCAGCCGTTTCGCCTACTCCACTGCAGAACGCACCGCCGGTTCGCCCGGTTGGAAGGCTAACAATGACCTCTGGATTGCTTCTTTCGTGGAAGGGGAGAGCAGTCCCATCAGTGTCACGCAGGTCCTTTCGCCTTCGGCCGAAAGCGTCTACAGTTGGTGGGGTACCAGTTACGCCTGGTCACCCGACGGTCGCTATTTTGCCTATGCTCAGGCCGACCAGGTGGGTCTCATTGAGGCTGCCAGCGGGGCCCGCACCCCTCTGCTCCAGTTTCCCGTCTACCACACCTATGGCGAATGGGTTTGGACGCCGAGTCTTTCCTGGTCGCCTGACGGCCAGTTCATCGTCTGCGTTGTCCACGGCCCTTCGGAGACGGGGGAGGAATCTCCGGAGGATAGCCCTGTTTTCGATGTGTGGGCTCTCAGCATAGACGGCCAGGTCAAGGTCAAACTGGTCAGCCAGGCAGGCATGTGGGCTGCTCCCCACTGGTCACCGGTTCGACCGGGCCCTTCGACCAGCTCACCGCAACAGCCCGGCCCGGAAGCGGCAGCAGGCCGCCGGGAGAGCCTCATCGCTTACGGTCGAGCTCAAGAGCCCTACAACTCGCAACTGGGCCTTTATGACCTCTACGTCATGGACCGCGACGGCAGCAACAAGCTCAAGCTGTTCCCTTCTGGGGAGGAGCTTGGCCTGGAGGCCCCGCAGATGGCCTGGTCACCCAACGGCGATCAACTGGTGATCGCCTACCAGGGCAACCTCTATCGGCTGGATCTTAATGGCCAATTCCAGCAGCTCACTGCCGACGGCGAGAGCGGACATCCACGCTGGTCCCGTTAAAGGTGCAAAGCCACAACAATTGAGGGAAAGGTTTGACTTTTCAAGAAGGCGCTCGCTCCCCGCTGATTCGTATCTGCCTTTACATTTTGGCTCTGGTGCTCCTGGCTTCGGCTGCTGTCATCCTATGGTGGAGGCCGCGCCAGATAGCCAGGAACCTGAATTGGTGTACCCCTCACGCTGCGGTCTACCCTTTCGGAGTCAACGTCTCTCTGGAGCAGTTCAGGGCGACAGAGCGCGAACGGGCGCTGGCCATGATTGAGGCAGCCGGGTTGCGCTGGGTTCGGCAATCGTTTCCCTGGGCCGAGATGGAACCTCAGCCTGGCCGGTACCGTTGGCAACCCTGGGATGAGCTCGTGTCGGCCATGCGAGCGCATCACCTGACGATCATCGCCGTGCTGGACACCTCACCGCCCTGGGCCCGACGTGATCCGAAGGGGCAAAACCCTTATACGCCACCCCAAGAGACTGCTGACTATGGCCGTTTTGTGCGAGCCTTCGCCGAGCGGTACGGCGAGCAGATTGACTACTATCAAATCTGGGACGAGCCCAACCTCTCTGCTCACTGGGGCGATAACTATGTGGATGCAACGGCTTATGTTGCTCTGTTGCGTGAGGGGTACGCCCAGCTCAAGGCCGCCGATCCCATCGCCTACGTCTTGAGTGCCGGCCTGGCGCCGACTACAGAGGAAGGCCCTCTGAATCTGAACGAAGTCGCCTTCCTGCAGGACCTGTACGCTGCCGGCGGCCAGAACTATTTCGACATCCTGGCGGCCAAGCCTTATGGTTTTTGGAGCGGTCCCTCTGACCGACGGGAAGACGTGGCCGTCCTCAACTTTTCCCGCCTTGCTCTCCTGCGCCGGGTGATGGCCAACGTGGGCGACGAGGAAAAGGCCGTCTGGGCGGTCGAGTTCGGCTGGAACGCCTTGCCCCCGGACTGGGCGGGCAGGCCCTCACCCTGGGGCACGGATGCCGAAGAGCTCCAGGCTCAGCGCACGGTGGAGGCCATCCAGCGCGCTCAAGACGAATGGCCATGGCTGGGAGTGATGCTTTTGCCCGAATTTCAACCGGCGGCTGAAGCTGAGGACCCACGGTGGGGTTTCGCCCTGGTGGACCGTCACGGGGAGCCTCGCCTGCTCTACTGGCGCATTCAAGAAGTGACCAAGGCGCCACCGCTGGCGCACCCAGGCTGTTACCCGGCTGATCACTACACGGCGCGGTATCAGGGCGCCTGGCGTTGGTCCCCGCTGGGGGCTGACATCGGTCAGGACGGAGATAGCCTAACCATCCCTTTCAAAGGCACGGGGCTTGATCTGACCGTCCGCCGGGGCGATTTCCTGGGCTATCTTTATATAACTATAGATGGCCAACCGGCCAACCGTCTGCCCCTGGACGACCAGGGTCGCTCGTATCTCATCCTGTATGACCCTTTGCATCGTACTGAAACGGTGACCCTGGCGGCTGGCCTGCCCGATACAAACCACGAGGCGGTAATCGTGGCCTATGGGGGCTGGGGGCAGTGGGCTATTGAGGGTTGGAGGGTGACCAGAGAGGCTGATGTCCGACCTTATCGCCTTGCCCTGAGCCTGACCGGCCTGGGGGCTTTGCTGGTGCTCTGGCGGCTGCTGAGCCTGGTCAGCCAGCAGCGGCGTGAGGTCTCCGCCTGGCTGGCAGTTTGCTGTTCCCGGTTGGGCAGTGGCGCCGCCCGCTATCGCTCCCTCCATGAGGGGCTCCACTTGGTCCTGATAGCCATCGTTGCGGTTGTGTTCTATTTCTCGCCCTGGCTGCCCCTCAGCCTGTTGAGCCTGCTCTTGTTGGCGGTCCTGGTCTGGTTGCGTCTCGATTGGGGCCTGGCCCTGGCGGCTTTCTGCGTTCCTTTCTTCCTCCGACCCAAGCCGATCCTGAACTGGTCTTTTTCGATGGTGGAGATCACCACGCTGCTCTGTTTCGCCGCCTGGGTCTGGTGGTGGATCTCTGCCGGGCGCAATAGATGGCCAAAAAGAGGGGCCGTCTCAAACCTTGACAGGGCCGTGATCTTTTTCGTAGCGGCAAGCGCTTTCTCCCTGTTCATCGCCGAGAACCTGGGAGTCGCCCTGCGGGAATTTCGGGTGGTGGTTTTCGAGCCGGCCCTTTTCTACCTTCTGCTGCGAGCAGGCTCTCTTTCTAAGAAGCAGCTCTGGCGGATCATTGATACACTTGTCCTGGCTGCCGTGATGGTTGCCCTGATGGGCCTCTACCAGTATTTCTTCACCGCCGACATCATCGCGGCCGAAGGGGTGCGCCGTGTCCGCGCCCTTTACAGCTCGCCGAACAACCTGAGTTTGTTTCTGGATCGGATTGTGCCGATTCTGGCGGCAGTAGCCCTTTTTGCCCGGCCATTCTGGCGGCGGCTGGCCTACGGCTTGTGCAGCCTGCCCGTGCTCTTCTGCCTTTACCTGACCTATTCGCGGGGAGCCTGGCTGTTGGGTCTGCCGGCCGCTGCCCTCTTCATTGGCCTCTGGCGGGGGAGAAAAGCTCTGGGGGTGTCCCTGGCCATCGTCGGCCTCATCGCCCTGAGCCTGTTTCCCCTGGTCGGCACCGAGCGCTTCGCCTCCCTGTTCGACACTCAAAGTGGCACCACTTTCTTCCGCCTGAAACTGTGGCAGTCCAGCCTGAACATGATCAAAGACCATCCTTTCTTTGGGGTAGGGCTTGACAATTTCCTTTACCAGTATCGGACCCGATACGTCCTGCCCGAGGCCTGGCAGGAGCTGGACCTCTCCCACCCGCACAACATCTTTCTGGACTACTGGACACGCCTGGGGATACCGGGCATCGTGGCACTGGTCTGGTTGGAGGGCGCTTTCTTTGTCAGG
>JBBIJG010000025.1:3390-4641 GCA_037446095.1 Caldilineae bacterium | reverse complement strand
GCTGACCAGGATGAGCAGGCTCTGGTTTTGGGCCTCATGGCCAGCATGATCGCCTGCCTGGCCCACGGCCTGATTGATAACTCCTATTTTCTGGTGGATCTGGCTTTTGTCTTCTTCACCACCCTCGGGATCGTTGCCAGCATGGAGCGACTCCCTTCCGAGCCGGGCGGTCTGCTGAGACCGGAGCTCTGAGCCAGGAGGGCGGTTAAATGGCATACAGTGCCAGGACTCCCATTATCATCGGTGTGGCCGGTGGGACCGGTTCAGGTAAAACGACAGTCGCTCAGGCTATTCTGGATCGGGTCGGGCGTGACAGGATTGCCTACATTCAACATGACTCCTACTACAAGGACCAGAGCCACCTCCCTCCCGCAGAGCGGGGCAGAATCAATTTCGACCATCCCGAGGCCCTGGAGACCGCTTTGCTGGTGCAACATCTGAAAGAGCTCCGGGCGGGGCATCCTGTTGAAGTGCCGGTCTATGATTTCACCACCCATACCCGTACTTCTCAGACGCGGCGGGTGGAGCCGCGCCGGGTCATCCTGGTAGAAGGTATCCTTATCTTCGCCGATAAGGCCCTGCGAGACATGATGGACGTTAAAATCTACGTGGATACCGATGCCGACATCCGCTTCATTCGGCGTCTGGAACGGGATATCGCCGAGCGAGGCAGGACCATGCGCTCGGTGATAGACCAATACCTGGCTACAGTACGGCCCATGCATCTGGAGTTCGTCGAGCCCAGCAAGCGTTACGCTGACGTCATCATCCCCGAGGGCGGTTTTAACCCGGTCGCTCTGGACATGGTCGTGGCACGGATCGAGGCGATGATAGAAGAGAACCACCACCGGCATGGGTAAGGCGCTATGGGGTGGAGGGGTAGACAAATGAGGTGCGAAAGCGATGACCATTGATCTATCTCCGGTGGCTTCTCATCGCCCCACAATAAATCGAGAAGGCGTCGCCTGGCAAAATGGCCTATGAAGAGTTCCTGAAGTGGGCTGACGAGGATACTCTGGCCGAGGGGGTGAATGGGGAGGTGGTGATGTACTCATCGGCCTCGAAGCTAAGCCGTCTGCAATATGAGGACTGCCAAGCATTGCTGAATCAACTGGTACAACATCCTTCATGACCGGGATGGCTACTTTGTCCGCCGCCTTGAAGCCCTTAAAGAACGATTGACTACTCTGGGATCGCGCCGGGTATGTCTGGCAGACGGTACGTGGTACTGGGACCTGAAGCCAGACCTGG
>JBBIJG010000025.1:248-3366 GCA_037446095.1 Caldilineae bacterium | reverse complement strand
GGGGAGGTTTTTGAGCTATGATTTTGCAGGAGAAGACCCATGATCCGTCTGCTTCACTTCGCCGATCTCCACCTGGGCGTGGAAAACTACGGCCGCATTGACCCGCAGACCGGGCTTTTCAGCCGTATGACGGACTTTTTGCGGTCGCTGGACCAGATCGTTGACCACGCACTGGAACAGGAGGTGGATCTGGTCATTTTCGCCGGCGATGCCTACAGGAGCCGCGATCCCAACTCCACCTATCAACGCGAGTTCGCCCAACGCATCCGGCGGCTGTCGGCAGCGGGAGTTCCCACGATCCTGGTGCTCGGCAACCACGATACCCCCAGCGCCCTGGGCCGGGCCAACGCAGTGGAAATCTTTGCCACGCTGGAAGTGGAGCACGTCACCGTGGCCAAGCGGCCCGCTACCCACCGCCTGGAGACCAAAAACGGCCCTATTCAGGTCGTGACCCTGCCCTGGGTCGTCCGTAGCACTCTCCTGAGCCGCGAAGAATACAAAAACCTGAGCCTGGAGGAAGTCAATGCTCTGATCGCCGAAAAGGTCGAAAACATCGTCGCTGCGGAGATCGAGAGGCTGGATCCGGCTGTGCCCACGGTGCTGGCGGCGCACGGCAGCGTCTTTGGAGCCACCTACGGCTCGGAGCGCAGCGTCATGCTGGGCCAGGAAGCCATCCTGCCCCGCTCCATGGTCACCAACCCGGCTTGGGACTATGTGGCCTTGGGCCATATCCACAAACATCAGGTGCTTTGGGAACAGCCTCCGGTGGTCTATGCTGGTAGCATCGAACGCCTTGACTTCAGCGAAGAGAGGGAAGACAAAGGGTTCGTGGTGGCGGAGGTGGAGAAAGGGCGGGCCAACTACGAGTTTGTGAAGTTGGCGGCCCGCCCTTTTGTGACGGTGAAGGTCGAGGCCAGGGGAGATGACCCAACCGCCGAGGTGCTGGCGGCCATTGACGAAAACGAGATCGCCGAGGCAGTGGTCCGGGTGATCATCCACACCACGCCGGATAAAGAGCCTCTCATCCAGGAGAACGAAATCCGCCGTCGCCTGGCGGATGCTTTCCACGTGGCCGCCATAGTCAGGGACGTGGAGCGCAAAACCCGCCTACGCCTGGGAACGGATCAGAATGTGGAAGAGATGGCCCCCCGTCAGGTGCTGGAACGCTACCTCCAGGTCAAACAGACGCCGCCCGAACGGACCAGGGTACTCCTGGAATACGCCGATCGGCTCATCGAAGCCGTCGGTCATTAGCCATCAGTTATCAGCCAGAGGAGTCAATCCATGGGCCAGATTAAGGAGCCAAAGCCCGTGAAACTGATCTCCAGCCTGTTCACCGCCGAGTTGGAACTGCTTGAGGCCGCCTGCAGCAGACTCGGCGAAATTTTCGGCCCCATGGACTATGAAAGCGATTTGTTGCCCTTTGCTCATACGCGCTACTACACGGCCGAGTTCGGGGAGGGGCTGATGCGGAGGATCGTCGCTTTCGCCGAACTGATTGATCCGGGGAGGTTAGCCGAGATCAAACGGCTGACCAACGACCTGGAAATGGTCTGGGCAAGGGAGGGGAAAAGGCGCATTAACCTGGACCCCGGTTACGTCTCCCTGGCCAAGCTGGTCCTGGCCACCACGAAGAACCACGGCCATCGCATCTACCTGGGGCAGGGCATCTATGCCGAGGTCACTCTGCGTTACCGCGACAAAACTTTCCGCCCTTGGGAATGGACTTACCCTGACTACGCCAGCCCCCCTTACATCGCCATTTTCAACCATATCCGTGAGTTGTATTTGACCCAATTGCGCCAACAGGGTCGGCTGTGATATAATCTCCAATGACATGCGTATCGAACATCTCTCTCTCACCAACTTTAGAAACTACACTCGCCTGGAACTGGACTTCCCCGGCCACACCATCCTCCTCCAAGGCGACAATGCCCAGGGCAAAACCAACCTGTTGGAGGCTATCTACTATCTGGCGACGACCCGCTCGCCTCACGCTGACGCCGAACACGAACTGGTCAACTGGCTGGCCGAAAACCAGGACCTGCCTCATGCCCGCCTGGCGGCTCAGGTGCGGAAAAGCGATGGCCTGCTGCGCATTGAAATCACCCTGGTCAAAACCCAGACTGGAGGACTGAATAACCTCATTCCAGAAAGGACACCAGGCCCTCATTATCGCAAGCACATCAAATTGAATGGCGTGGACAAGCGAGCTTTGGACCTCATCGGGCAGGTCAATGTGGTCCTCTTCCTCCCCGAGGACATCGTTCTGGTGTCTGGCTCACCCAGCGGGCGCCGTCGCTATCTGGATGCCACTCTCTGTCAGATTGATCCCCACTATTGTCGTCTTCTCCAAAAGTACAATCGTGTCCTCACCCAACGCAATCATCTGCTGCGCGCCCTGCGCGAACGACAGGGTGACCTCGATCAGCTCTTTTTCTGGGACAGAAGCCTGGTGGAGAATGGAGCCTATCTAATAGCCCGCCGCCAAGAGATAGTAGACGAACTGGATAGACTAGCGCAGGCCACCCATCTCGAACTGACGGGACAGAAAGAACGCCTGCGCCTGCGCTACGTGCCCGGTTTCGATGTGTCTCGCCCTCCCTCTGAGTATCAATTGCCTCTGGCCCTGGGCTTGCCTTCTGAATCGGGCTCTGACCGGCCGGGACAGGTTGCTGAAGCTTTTCGAGCCCAATTGCGTGCACTCAGGCAGCGGGAGATCCTCCAGGGCATGACCCTCATCGGCCCTCATCGCGACGACCTGCGCTTCTCAGTAGGCGGCGTGGATCTGACCATCTACGGCTCCCGTGGGCAGCAGCGTACCGCCGCCCTGGCCCTGAAGCTGGCCGAGGTGAAACTTATCGCCCAGAAGGTGGGGGAGCAGCCCATCCTCCTCCTGGACGACGTGATGTCCGAGTTGGACGATGCCCGTCGGGGATGCCTGATGCAAATGGTTAACGGCGCGCAACAGGCCATCCTGACCACTACTGACCTGAAAGCCTATAGCCCTGAATTTCTGGCAGGGACAACTTTGCTGCGGGTGAAAGAGGGGAGGATAGAGGTGGCGAATCAAGTCGGTGGGACAGGGAGTTAGCTGAGGGGCCGTTTGCGGGGGATG
>JBBIJG010000025.1:0-221 GCA_037446095.1 Caldilineae bacterium | reverse complement strand
TTTCGGGGGGCAGGGCCGCCTTCTCGATGACCACCAGGGAGCGCGGTTGGGCCAGGCCAAGAAGTTCCACACCCACGATGCGACGCAGACGCCCCCCCAGGATGGCCATGGCCTGTTGGGCGGCGGTCACCTCCGCCTGGGCTTCTTCCCCCTTCTGGGCTACCAGAAGCCCGTTTCGACGGCAGAAAGGCAGAGCGTATTCCACCAGCACGGGAAGCTCG
>JBBIJG010000024.1:0-12764 GCA_037446095.1 Caldilineae bacterium | reverse complement strand
GCCGAACACCTTTCCGCTTTGATGGGTTGACAATAAAACCGGGGTACCGACATTAGCAAGTCGCTCCTGAACGTTTCCTGAGAGGGAGGAGCCATGCCTGCTCCTGTCGCCTTGCTCGACCTGACCTATGCGCAATTGAGAGAGCTGTTGACATCCTGGGGTGAGCCTTCCTTCCGAGCCGATCAGGTCTGGGGATGGCTGTACCGCTCTCTGGTCTCCGATGTCCACCAGATGCACAACCTGCCCAAGGAACTCAGAGACCGGCTGGACGAGGCGACCTGTCTGTCCACGTTGACTCCGTTGGAGGAGAGGGTCTCGGCCGATGGGCTGACATGCAAAGTCCTTTTCGCCCTGCGAGACGGAGAGACTATCGAAAGCGTGTTCATGCGCTATGAGCGGCGGCGGACGGTCTGTGTCTCTACCCAGGTGGGCTGTCCGATCGGCTGTCCGTTCTGCGCCACCGGTCAGAACGGCTTCAGGCGCAATCTGACAGCCGGGGAGATTGTAGAGCAAGTGCTGTACTTTGCCCGCACGCTCAGGTTCAGCCCGGCTGAGGGAGAGGGGGGGCCTGCCCTCCCAATCACCAACGTGGTGCTCATGGGCATGGGCGAGCCCCTGCTTAACTACGAAGCGACCTGGCAGGCCATTGAAACGTTGAACGATGCCAGGGGTTTCGGCCTGGGAGCGCGCCGCATCACCCTTTCTACCGTGGGCGTCGTGCCCGGCATCCAGCGCCTGAGCCGGGAGAAGCTCCAGATCGGCCTGGCCGTCTCTCTCCACGCCCCCACCGACCGGCTGCGAGAGAGACTGGTGCCCCTCAACCGGCGTTATCCTCTAAGCCAGGTGATGGCTGCTTGCCGGGATTATGGCCGTAACACCGGTCGGCGGGTCACTTTTGAATACGCCCTGCTGGAGGGGGTCAACGACTCACCGGAACAGGCCCGGCAATTAGGCCGTCTGCTGCAAGGCCTCGCCTGCCATGTCAACCTGATCCCGCTGAACCCCATCGCCGGGTCGCCCTACCGACCCTCGTCTCGCCAGGTGGCCCTGGCCTTTCAGAGGGAGCTGAGGCGACAGGGGGTTCCCGCCACCCTGCGGGTAGGGCGTGGCCTGGACATCCAGGCCGGGTGTGGGCAGTTGAGGGGGAGGAGGAGATGTATTACTGCGTAAGTTTCAGGGCCAACGTGTCCGGGGTATCGCTGCTCCGCACGCGAATGCGCCGTAGCGCAAAAGGGCGCCGGGAGGACTGCTCGGTGCCGGCCTCAGTGGTCACCGCCCCCCAGAAATTGGCCGAGCGCAGAACGCGGACCACTTGCTCATCGTAGCGCCCCGAGGGATAAGAGAAAAAGCGCACGGGTTGTTGAAGGCGAGCCTCAATGGCCTCCTTGGAGCCCACCGCTTGCCAGATGATATAGTCCACGGACTGGCCCCTCAGGTCGAGGTGGGTGTAGCTGTGGGAGCCGATTTCCATCCCGGCCGTGCTCATGATCTCGATTTGAGCCCAGGTCATATACCCGGCCCGGCCGCTGTCCACCGGTTCGGTAATAATGAAAAAGGTGCCCACGAAGCCGTATTTCTTGAGTAGGGGATAGGCATTGGTGTAGTGATCTTCGTAGCCATCATCGAAAGTCAGGATAACGGGCTTCTCAGGCAAGGGGGTGCCGAGGCTCAGGTGATAGATCAGATCACACAAGGTGATGGGCCGGTAGCCCGCTCTCACCAGGTAGCGCAATTGAGCCTCAAAAGCCTGGGGAGAGACGGAAAGGTCCCGGCGGATGGCATCAGCGCCGGGTGGAGGATCGGCAATGTGATGGTACATGAGGATGGGCACCCGGGCTTCTCTCGGGGTCCCATCAGGGGTGGGGAAGGGATAGGGGGCGGCTGACAAAACCGTCGTTTCAGCAGGTGTCCATGACTCGGAAGGCTCTGTCCCTAGGGGGGCAGGGGTTGAGGACGCGGAGAGTGCCGGCCGGGACCTGAGTGGATGCTCTAAAGCAGCAGTCAGCGCACCCTGCCCCGCCCAATAGCTCTGCAGGGCACCGATGAGGAGCAATATCTTGAGAATTATGCCCAACCTTTTGGAAGATGCTCTCGCTTTTGATTCGTCGAGGATGCTGTAAGCGGGTGAATCTGTCAAGTCTGGTCTCAACTTAACCTCAACCAATTCTCTACCAATTCTCAACCCACAAAAAAGCTTTTTTATGCTATTATATAATAGCATCTAATCATTTTTAACAATGGTCACATCATCCTGAAGGTTTAAGTGGGCCGAAATCGGGTCTGCTCACAACCCGTACAGCTCGACAACGTTAATCAAGTTTCAGGAGGAAATGGAATGAGAAATCAGAAGCCCCTAACTACAGGCCAGGTTGCCGCTTATTGTCACGTCAGCCATGTCACGGTCCTGAAGTGGATCAAGGAGGGTCGGCTGCAGGCTTATACGATTCCCAGCGGTCATTACCGCATCCAGAAGAAGGCCTTCCATGAGTTCCTGGTCAAGCACAAGATGCCCATTGAGGAAGCCTTCTTTGCCGAGGAGGCGCCGAAGGTGCTGGTGGTGGACGATGAGGCCAAGACTTCTGAGCTCGTCACCTCGATCCTTACCGAATATCAATCCGCCACGGCCACCGATAGTTTCGAGGCGGGTCTGCAACTGGCCAATTTCCAGCCGGACCTGCTGATTCTGAGCCTGGATACACCTGGCGTCGATGCACTCGGGATCTGTCAGAGTGTGAAGGCAAACCCAAAGACCAAGCGCACCAAGATCCTTGTTCTGGCCCGGTCTGCTGAAGACAAGGCGGTGACCGAAGCTCTGGCCTGTGGCGCTGATAGCTACCTGGTGAAGCCGCTGCAGGCCGAAGAGTTGAAACATAAGGTGCAGAGCTTGATAGGGCGCGGACGCTAAGGACCTGTCCGAAAACAGGTGTGGGACAGCCTTTCCAGGCTGTCCGGGCAGGCTATACGGGTTTTCGGTCCGGAAAAACTCGTGCCGGCGATGTTTCGGGCCAGGCGAAGCCGGTACCTTCGCCTGGCCAGACCCCTGACGGGGGCGCGGGCGATGCTGAAGGCAGCAGGTGACGGTCACCTCACAGGTGACCGTCACCTTTCAGGGCCCCGATTCTGGCCAGGCCCATCTCCATAGCCCAGTGCAGGGGTATGGCCAGCCAGAGGTTTTGGGTGAAAAGAAAGATGATGGCCATGGCGAAAGCCAGACTCCAGTGTAACACTATATCTGCTCTCCGTCCCACTGCATCCCAGCCGCGGCGCCAGGCCGGGTTTGTCCACCATTCCAGGTTGAGGATCAAGAAACCCAAAAAGACCCCAGCGTAGTAATTATCCAGGAGGAGGATCGGACCGGCGCGGTAGAAAGCCCAGTGTATCTCCGCATAGGTTGCTTCCCACAGGAGGCCCCACCAGGTTGAGGTGGGAGGGGGCAGGGCCGTGGTGCTCAGAGTGGGGTTTTCGGATAGGCTCTTAATGGCGTGAGTGCAGTACCCCCAACCTGCAGCGATCAGAAGAAAGGCTCCCCCACCGAGAGCGATCCCCATACCGATCCCGGCGAGCCATTCGGCCGTGCTGAGACCACTCAGGCCCATGGCCCGGGGTAGAAGCACGCCGCGCATCAAAAAACCAAGGGGAAAGCCAAAACCCAGAAAGCGTCTCAGGGACCTTTCCACGGCCTCGCCGCTCAGCAAGAGGCAGAAAGGCAGTCCTACATAGTAGGCCAGGCGAAGCAAGGAAAGAAGCCCACCTCTGAGCTTCTCGATCCAGGGGGCTGAGCGAGCAGGTCGTGCATAGCGCTGGCGCCAGGCCAGGTTCACGCCCAAAGCGTAGGTCAGGATGGAAAGGGCTATCCATAAATTCAGCTCAACCTTGTAGTCAACGAACGTCCACATATCTGTGAGGCCCGTCATCCCGGTAAAGGCACGGTCAAAGTCACTGTGGTCCCCCGCCCGACGATCGAAGTGATGGCGACTTTGCCGTTGATGGACTGAGCCCAGCTTTCCATGATGGATAGCCCCAGGCCGTCCATAGATTCCTCCGAAAACCCTTCCGCATAGGTGTAGAAACCTTTGCCATCGTCCTGAACTTGAGCCAGGAACAGGTTGTTTTGGAGGCTTACCTGCACGAAAATGTTGTTGGCCTCGGCGTGTTCTCTGGCGTTGGCGATGGCTTCTTCGATGACGGAAAAGACCACCTCCCTGACTTTGGGGCTCAACCGGTCGCTCAACTCCTCAATCTCCAGGTGGATGGCTGGCTTTTGCCCCTCCATCTGTTGGACGTACCGCTTCAGGGCTGCTTCCAGCCCCTCACTCTCTAAGGTCGTTGGTCGGAAGGTGAAAAGCAGGGTCCGCAATCCTTTGACTGTCTGACGCATCAGGCCCTCCAGTTTCGCCAGTTCTTTCATCCCTCCCTGGGGGTCCTGGCTCAGCAAGGCTCTGGCGCGTCCAAGGCGGATGGCGATGGTTTTGATCGTTTGCAGAGGGCCTTTGCGCAGGTCGGACATCAGTTTCTGGCGTGCCCGTTCCTGGCGGTCTATAAGCCCTTCTCTCTCGTGAGCCAGGCCCTGGTATCGTTCAACATTTTGCAGGGCTGTGACGGCCTGATCGCAGTAAACGGCCAGGGATTCCATGAACTCGGTGGTGTAGGCGTTGCTTTCCGGGCTGGCAAAGAGGAGTACGCCGTAGACTTCACCCCCGGCCCGCAGGGGAACGCCCACGACTGACCGGCACCTCTGCAAAGATGAGAACTGGCCCAATTCGGGATCATCCTTCAGTTCGCCACCCACAAACGGCTCAGCCGATTCTATGATCTTCCCCACCAGGCCAGCTCTGCCCTCAATCAGAAGGAGCTCATCTTCCCTGTCCAGATATCGCGACGCGGCCACGTAGAGGCGATCGCCTTCTGGCGTCTCTTGGGGCAGGAAAACAATGCCGACGGGTGCTTCGTCCCTCCGGCCGGTTGCTTCCAAGTCGGCCAGTCCCACATCGAGCATCGCCTCCAGCACCTGGGAGCTATCTAACTGAGCCCCAAGGGTGCCGGCCATTTTGAATATCCCTTTGAGTTGTTCATAAGCTGCTTTCAGCCTGGCCATTTCCTCTGGTTCGATCTTTTCCTCTTCCTTTTCCTCCCCTTTAGGTCCCAGGTAGTTCAGCAACCCGCTCAAGGCCGCGGCCAGGAACAGAACGGCCATATCGGCACCCATGATCACGATTTCGGCGTTGGTTACTTCTTTCTGCATGGAATGGATATGCTCTCGGATGAGGAGGATGATGCGGAGCAGGGAAAAGAGGCCGGCCACTGAAAGGCCGCCCGCCAGGCCGAAATGAAGGGTACCTACACAGATGGGAAAGAGGGCGAAGAAGAAAACCAGGCTGAGAGCGTGACCGGAGGGATCATATAGGCGGACCCGCGGATTGCCGGAGGTATAGATCAGGGCGGCGAAGAGCAGGGAGTCCATGAGGGTGGTTACTAGAGGCAATCTGGGGTGGGAGAACTGGAAATAGCTCAAGAGAGAGAGGATAGTGCTGTAGACGACGGCCACGAAGAGCAAGGCTAACAGGGCTCTATAAAACTCTCCGACCCTGAGGCTGCGCCAGGGGTCGAGGAAGACGATGAGGGCCAGGCCGATCAGCACCGGCCAGCGGGCGATACAAATCCACCAATCGGCTCGGCGATGGCTGTTTTTCATCTCGGACAATCGGTCTCATCTCCTATTGAGGCAGTGGCACGACCAGCGTCACCTTGGTCCCCTGGCCGATGGCCGACTCGATGGTCCAGGTGCCGTCTACCAGTTCGGCTCTTTCGCGCATGTTGATCAGGCCCAGGCTCCCTCGCTGGTCGTAGGAATCCAGCACCTCAGCCACATCGAACCCCCGGCCGTCGTCCTTGACGGTGGCGACGAACAGATTGTCTTCAAAGCCCAGCCGCACCCAGATGTGGCGAGCCTGGGCGTATTTCTTGGCATTGTTAACCGCCTCTTCAATGATCGAGAAAACCACGCCTTCGATTTCGGCGTTCAAGCGGCCCTCCAGCGCGGGAGCTTCGAAATGGACAGCCAGCCCTGTCTCTTCCTCTATCCCTTTCAAGTACTGTTCCAGAGCGGCTACCAATCCCTGGGTTTCCAGGACCACAGGGCGCAAGGTGAAGAGCATGGTCCGTATTTCCCTGGTCGTTCGCCGGGCCAGCGTCTCCAGTTTTTCCAGCTCCTCTTTCACTTTTTGGGGCTCTTTCTCCAGGAGCATTCGGGTGTAGTTGAGTCGCATCGCAATGGCGGCGACGGACTGGGTTGGGCCATCGTGCAGGTCCCGGGCCAATTTCTTGCGCGCCTCACTTTCGGCGTCAATGATCTTTTCTTTTTCTTCGCGCAGGCTATGGTATAGCTGGGCATTCTGGAGGGCAACCACGGTCTGGTTACAGAAGGCGGTCAAGATTTCCATATGGTCTGGGGTGTAGGCCCCGGCTCTGGGGCTGCCCAGGATCACCACGCCGTAGGTGGCGAATCCGGCCCGCAGCGGAATGCAGACGATGGAACGGCATCTATGCAACGAGGAAAACTGTCTGAGCTCGGGGTCATCTCCGCTCTGTTCCACGATGATAGGTTCGGCTGAGGAAAGGGCTTGCGCAATGGCGCCGGCCTGGCCCGCCAGCTTACAGTACTTATCGCGTCCGCCCAGGTTTTTGGCCGCCTCCACGCCCAGATATCTATCCTCTCCTTCCTGTTGATAAAGCAGGACGATACCGACAGAGTGAGCGCCTTCCTGGGTGGCGCCTCCAAGACCCATACCGATGTCCAGCATGGTGTCCAGCACCCGCTGGTAGTTCAGGGTGGTGCTGAGGGTGCTGGTCATCTCGTAGAGAGCTTTCACCCGCTCGCGGGTAATCTGTAAATCCCCCAGCACTTTTGCCTCCGTTTTTTGGAAGACTTCCCGCTCTTTCCCACTCACCAGGTTGCTCAGGGTGGCTGCCAGGAGGAGGACCGTGGCGTTCATCCCTAAAGAGGAAAGGCTCCCGGCCTGACCTGTCTCATACCGTTCGAGGAAGTAAAAGATCCCGCCGGCCAAGACCAGGGTGAGGGCTATAGACAGGCTGGTGGCGAGATCATATCGGACGCCCACAACCAGAATGGGGAAGAGGCTGAAAAGAAGGAGGGGGCCGGTGCCTCCTCCAGAGGCGTAAAGAAAAGCGACCAGGAAGAGGGTATCCAGAAGTGAAGTCAGGAAGGAGAAAACTGGCGGGAAAAGTTTGAAACCCAAGAAGGGCAAGAGGAGCAAATTATAGATCCCCGCTCCTCCCAACAACAAGAAGGCCAGAGAGAGCTCCTCCTTTGGAGGCTCAGAAAGGGTGAAAAACAAGAGGCAGGCCAGCCATACCCAGCGCATACCCCAGACTATCCAATCCACCGCCAGGGAATCCTTTTCTCTCATATCCGCTCCTTTATCCCTTCAGATTCAATGTTGGTTTGGCGGACAGGCTGTTTGATAGGTCTATCCCATAACCATTATAACCCCTTTTAGCCAATCCGGCAAGCCGGTATTCTCTGGATGAACAATCGGCTCCGCCCGACGATAGCTCGTCGGGCTAAGAGAACAAAGGGCGATGCATCGCCCTCAGCCAGCCCGCTTTCAGCGGACTTGCACGAAATGAATTACGAACGCGCTCAAGCTATGAGGTCCGGCCGGGATCGAAGATGACGACTTCTTTCCCCTGGAGCTTCTCCAGCACCTTGGTGGCAATCAAATTCATGTGGGCGCCGTTCTTGACGAAATCCAGGTTGTCGGAAGGGACGGTCAGCACAGGGCACAGGCTAAAGCCCTCAATCCACTCCTCGTAGAGGGCGTTGAGGCGCTCCAGATAGGCCGGGTCCACGTCCTGCTCAAAGTCACGGCCTCGTAATCTGATCCGTTGGATGAGAGTAGGGACTGAAGCCTGTAAATAGATTACCAGGTCAGGTGGGGGGAGAATTTCAATCACCGTCTCATAGAGTTCGCGGTAACTCCGATAGTCTCGCTCGGTCATGTGGCCTTGCAGATAAAGGTTCCGGGCGAAGATCTCGGCATCCTCGTAGACGGTGCGGTCCTGCACCACGGTGCCGGGGCGTTCGACGATCAGCCGATGATGCCGCAATCGTCGAGAGAGGAAGAAGATCTGCGAGTGGAAGCTCCACGTTTCCATGTCCTTGTAGAAATCGGACAGATACGGGTTGTCGTCCACCGCTTCATAGAAAGGCTCCCAGCAGAAGTGGTCGCACAGCATCCCCGTCAGGGTAGATTTGCCCACCCCGATGTTGCCTGCTATGGCAATGAACTTTTTCATGGCCTTACTCCATCCTTCTTAGGTGCACCGATCCGGGCCAGGTAGGCCTGCTCCAGGTCTACACCGGTGTTATTGGCCAGCTTCAACAGGTGGGTCAGGCAGTCGGCCAATTTCTCCCGCAGCTCAGGGAGATGCTCCTGGAGAGCTCTATCCTGAGCTTCCTGGCGATTGCCCATCTGACCGTACAGCTTGTCCTGGAGGGCCCAGACATCCTTCAGGCGAGCGCTCAATGCACCGATCTCCTCTATCAGGCAGATGAGATTGAAGTAGAGATCGGTTGGCAAACCCTGCTCCTGGTCCAGGGCCAGTTGCCAGCGCTGGAAGTCCCCCAACCGCCGTCGGCCCTCCACCAGGCCAATCTCCATGCCGGCAAAGGTCCCCATCTGGGGCAAGGGTCGCTGGTAGATACCCTGGCTCAGCGCGGAGCGAATGGCTCCTACTACCTGGGCCAGGTCCTCGGGATGACGTACCGGGTTCAGGTTATTGGTATCAATGGCCAGGACCGGTGCCTCCCTGTACTCAGCGAAGAAACGCTCGTAGGCCAGGCGCACGCTGTCAATGTAAGCTCTGGATATCCCGCGCTCGTAGCTGCGGTCGCGCAGGGCAATGCGTTCCATCAGGGTATCCGTGTCAGCTTGCAGATAGACCACCAAATCCGGCGTGGGGATTTTCTCCGCCAGGATGGCATGGACCCGTTCGTACATCGTCAGTTCATCGTCGCTCAGGTTAAGGTGGGCGAAGAGGCGGTCCTTGGCAAAGGTGTAATCGCTGATCAGAGAGGACCGCTTTAAGGTCTGTTGGACCACCTTATGCTGCTGACGATAGCGGCTGAGCAGGAAGAAAATCTGGGTTTGGAAAGCATATCTTTCCCGGTCGGCGTAGAAATCGCTGAGGAAAGGGTTCTCTTCAAAGACCTCCAGGAGAAGCTCGGCCTCAAATTCATTCTGGATGAGGCGAGCCAGGGTGGTCTTGCCCACTCCGATGGACCCTTCGATGGCGATATACCAGTTCCTGGGCACGGCATCTTCCTCCCAAGGTATTGCAGTGACCTTCATAGTTAGGATACCTCTTTCGGGATCAAAAGTCAAGATAGGCCAGCTTAAAATGAGCCTGCTGGCCGAAATTTTTAAAGATGAATTGTGGACAAATTCTGCAAAAGCGGGTATGATACTGGCGGCGATTTTGTCAAGTCCAAAATAAGAGGGGGGAGATGGAAAACGTTGTCGACCTGGAGACCCAGCGCAGTTTCGATGAAGTCGGTGGACATCACTATATCCGATGCATGGGCCTTTCGGTGGCTGTGACGTATAGCACAGCCACGGCGGAATATCACTACTACACCGAGGCGGGCGTACACGACCTGATCGCGGAGTTGAGGGCTGCCGACCTGGTGATTGGTTTCAACGTGTTAAGTTTTGACTACGAGGTTCTGAGGGGTTACACCGACTATCCTTTGAAGCGGCTGCCGACGCTGGACATCCTGGCCGACATTTATCGCACCCTGGGGTTCCGCCTGAGCCTGGATGCGCTGGCCAGCGCCACCCTGGGCCTCAACAAATCGGCCGATGGGCTCCAGGCCATCCGCTGGTGGCGGCAGGGGAAGATCAAGGAGCTGATGGCCTATTGCCAGAACGACGTGGACTTGATGCGACGATTGTACGAGTTCGGGCGGGAGCACAAATACCTGTGGTATCGCGATAAGCAGTGGCGGATGAAACAAGTGCCGGTGAATTGGTAGGCGGGTCAGGTTGGGTGAGAGAAGCCGAGCCAGGTGACGCTCTCGACCCATTTCCAGATGGGGGGTGAAAGAAGTTGGGGAAACAGGCCCCAAGCCAGGCATAAAAGGGTCAGGATCAGCATCACGATGGCCGGGGGCAGGGGTTCGCGTCCCCATTCAGGTTGGGTATCCGGCCCGAAGAGGGCCAGCAAGCCCCGCCAGCAGCCGAGGGCGACAGCCCCTCCGCTGAGGGCCAGAGCCAGAGCATAGAGGGGGTTTGCTTTGTAAACCAGGTTGTAGATGGGCCAGCGGCCGGCAAAGCCCCCGGTGGGAGGGACCCCGGCCAGTGAGAACAGGCCGACCAGAAGGCCAGCACTGAGCAGGGGCATCCGCCGGGCCCCATGGCCCAGGTTGGCGAAGGCATCGCTGGAGGTGTAGCGGCGGAGGGTCGTCACCCCCAGGCTGGTCAGGACCAGAGCCAGGGAGCGGTTGACCCATTGCAGGGCAATGGCTGTCAGACCGGCGGTGGAAGCCATCCCCAGGCCCACCAAGATGCAGCCCAGTTCACTCAGAGCCGCATAAGCCAGCAAGCGTCCAAAATCCTGCTGGCTCAGGGCCAGCAGCCCTCCAACCCAGGCCGTCACCAGGCCGCCCAGGGTCAGAAGTTGGAAGGCCCGGCTGTCAACCATCAACCATGGGTTTCGTTGGAGGAGGCTGATCATCAGCCAGAAGAGAACCGGATGGACGGTGCCGATCAGGAAGGCCATGACCAAAGGGGAACGGACCGCCACGGCCGGCAGCCAGGCCTGGAAGGGCACTGCTCCCAGCAGGATGGCGAAACCCAGGGCCAGCAGGATGACCGTCGGCTCGGCGAGGGCGGCGTTGTGGGGGTAGCGGGCGTGAAGCTCGAACAACCAGGCTGCGATCAGAAAGCAGGGCAGCGCCAAGGCGGTCATGGTCAGGTACTTCAGACCTGCTCGGGTTGGGCCCGGCCCTTCAGCTCGCTCTGGCCGGTTGCCCTGGATGGCAAAGACAGCGACGATGGCTGCTATTTCCAGCAACAGGGCGGCGAAAAGGAAGGGACGCATTGCGACCACGCCATTGAGGAGGCCCAGGATGGCCAGGCCCAAAGGGATAAAGGAGGTGTCTGGCTGGTTCGGCCAGCTCATCGCAGCCGCCTGTCGCCTTTCCTGAGCCGGGCCTGCGCCGGGTTCTGCCGAAGGGTGGCGGGGAGGGCCTGGGCTTTGAGAGGTGAGCCAGGCACAGAAGAAGAGGATGGCTGCCGTGCCGAGGATGAAGACGATGACCATCTGGCCGGAGTGGTCGAGGGCCAGTTCCCGGCCCAGCACATAGGCGGAGTTGTTGGCAGGCAGGCGGAGACAGAGACCAGCCGTGGCCAGCGCCGTGACAGAGGCGGACAGGAAGGCTACAACTGGCCAACGCCCCAAGACATAAACCACAGGAGCCATGGCCAGAGGCAGGATGATGAGGGGCAAAGGGCTGGCCATCAGGGTCACTGTTCCTCTCTCCCCTCCGCTTTCCCGGCCATGACCAGGTAGGCGATGGCTAAGGCCATGAAGAGGCTGATAATCTCCAGAAAGCCCATCACGCTCAAACTGCTTTCCAGGGCCGCATAGAACAACTCAAAGCCGGTCATGAAGGTCAAAAGCCCCAGGCCGGCTTTCCAAGGCCCTGTGGTTAAGATCATGGTTAAAAGTCCCATCAGGGTCAGCCAGTAGCAGGCAAAGCCGATGTCTCTGGGTACCTCAGGTGGTGGGTAGCTGTTCAGCAAGCTATGGACCACCAGCCCCGTCAGGATGAGGGCCAGAAGGCGGAAGGGTGCGCTCACCGGGAAAGCCTCCTGGTCGGTGGGCGGGAGCCGGTATGGTTCATACGGGTTGCCTGGTCTGTCCCATGGGCGGCGACGAGCTGTCAGGTACAGGATCAGGCCCACCAGGGCACCGACCAGGGTCTTGACCGTAGCCACCTCAGGGGTAATCAACCGGGTCAGCAGGAATCCTGTCAAAAGATATTGGGCCAGCAGCGCTGCCAGGGAGGTGCGCCAATCCCGAAGCAGGATGATCAGGCTGGCCGTGACGACCAGGCCGGCCACTGCCGGGCCTGTTGTCAAAAAGGCCAGCCTGGCTATGAGTTCAGATAGAGGGGGCACCGTCTGACCTCCGGGCAGGCTCGTGGCCCAGCAAGTGGGTGTACTTCAGGCCGCTGCCGGTATTCAGAAGCACGATCCGCGTTGTCGCTCCAATCTCTCCTTTCTCCCTTAACTTCACCAGAGCGGCCAGAGTGGCTGCCCCCTCGGGGCAGGCGAAGATCCCTTCCTGGCGGGCCATCTCTCGTTGGGCGTTCAGAATCTCCTCGTCCCTGACGGCCAGGGCCAGGCCGTCGCTTTGTCTCAGGATACGGAGGATGGTGAAATCGGCCAGGGGCTTGGGGACTTTGAGGCCAGAAGCTATGGTTTCTGCGTTCGGCCAGGGTCTGCTCTCCGCCTGGCCCTGGCGAAAGGCTTCAACAATGGGGGCGCACCCCTCGGCCTGTACAGCGATCAGCCGAGGGTAGCGCCGCTCAATCCAACCCAACTGGCTCATCTCGGTGAAGGCTTTCCACAGGCCTATGAGTCCTGTGCCGCCTCCGGTGGGGTAGACAATGACTTCCGGTAGTGCCCAACCCAACTGTTCCGCTATCTCATAGCCCATCGTTTTCTTGCCCTCCACCC
>JBBIJG010000023.1:7191-12894 GCA_037446095.1 Caldilineae bacterium | reverse complement strand
CATCGTAGACCACCTCGCTGATGAGTATTGCCAGAGGAGGAACAGGGGTTGGGGATGAGGTAGGTGTCGGCGTAGGGGTGTCGGTTGGTGTCGGGGTAGGCGTTGGCGTGGAGGTGTCTGTTGGTGTCGGGGTGGGTGTTGGGACGGGGACAGAGTTGGCTTCTCTGGGAGTGCCGTTGATGGGATTGCCGTCGGCGTCGAGCCCGTTGCGGGTCGAGCCGTCGTTGCTGTGCCAGTTGGCGTCGGTGTCGGGGGCGGCGGGGTCGGTGCGCTCCATGCTGGCATAGGGCGGGTTACCGCTGCCCGTCGTCCCGGCGGGCCAGCCGCCCCCGTCGGCGTTGGCCGTGTCTATCACGTTCGAGCTCCCGTCCCGCAAGATAAGGGTCTCACCGGGGTTGCCCAATGCACCCGTGTAGATTTGGTCGGCAGGGATGTCGCTGACGGTGTTGTCGTCGGTTCGCTCCAGCAGGAAATAGCCATTGGCCGGGATTGTTCCGGCCAGGGCGATGTTGGGCGTCCCGTCGGCAGCCGCCAGGGTCCAGCCTGTCAGGTCTATGGGGCTGCCCGTGTTGTTCCTGAGCTCGATCCACTCGTCGGCGGTGTTGGCCACAGTCCCGGCCCAGGCCACCTCGTTGATGACCACGGAGGGAGGTGAGGGCACCTGAGCCGCCTGCGTGTCCCTGTTTCCCAAGAGCATCCCAATGCCAAACAGCACTGGAAAGACGACCAACCCCCAAAGGAGCAACGGCCTGGCTTTCATCTCCTCTCCTCCTTAACTCCAAAAGACCCTGTGCCGCAGGCCGATCAACACTGTGTCCAGAAGTCACCGCCGAGGCGCAAAATCCTCTCTGCGCCTCAGCCGGATTGAGGCCATGGGGATTTATGGACAACAAAAGCCAACGCAAAAGAATTCTGCGTCTTTGCGTTGGCTTATGAGTTCTGGCGGCACGAGGCGGCGACGGATCGGCTGGGCATGAGCAGCAAAGCGAGAAAGCGCGCATTGTCCCCTCGAATAGAGGTGTCCGTCGTGTTGTGGTCTCAAGCTTTATATTCTTGTCTATATTAAGTATAGCACACTCTGGATGAATTGTCAACAGGTTGGCCGGAATTTTTGTCTAAAAGGCTGGCTTGTGTTATAATATGTTAAGTAATGAAATGGCGGGCTTGTGCAGCGCATAGGCGCTGATGAACCGGGAGTGTTCAACTTCGCGTCAGGCGGAGGGGCGTCAAGTCTTCGCTGCGCCCGATGGCCCATGGGACTTAACGTTGCAGGCATTCAGGAGGTGAGCAGTCATGAAAATGATCTTACAGATAATGGGGCTCGGGCGCAATCTAATTATTGCGACTATAGTAGGGCTGGTGGTAGGGTGTCTCTTTGGCTGGATGGTTATGGGTTGGTTGGTTATGCCGGTCAAGTGGGAGTTGACTCTACCTGAGAAAGAGCAATACATCCTTATGGCCGCTGATTCCTATTCTCTCAACAGGGATGTCGAATTGGCCAGAGCCCGCCTGGCTGAGATAGACGACAAGGAAATCGGCGAGATCATTGGCAGGCTGGCTGCCACGCATCCTCAGGAGAAGCAGAATCTGCTCAATCTGGGTCTGGCCTTGGGCCTGGAAGTCATGGAGGCGACACCTCAACCGGCAGCCGTGGCCACGGTTCCACCGACAACGGTCAAGCTGACTTCTTCGCTCAGCCGCACCCTGCCTCTTGTGTGTGGCCTCCTCCTGGCTTTGCTTCTAATTATCGCCATTGGTGGCCTGCTGGTCAGCCGGTTGCGTGGGCCTCGAGAAGAGGCGGAGGTACCGGCCCGGCTCCTCCTCGCCGAGAGGCTGCTCTCCGGCCGGCTGAGGCCCTGGCGAGAGAAGCCAGGTTCCCTCTGGAGCCCAGCGGCCCACCTCCTCTGGGACACTTTGTGACCACTTATGACCTGGGCCACGATACCTACGATGAGTCGTTCAGCATCGAAACGCCTATGGGCGAGTTCCTGGGCGAATGTGGGGTAGGCATCTCGGAGACCCTCGGAGCTGGGGAGCCGGCCAAAGTCACGGCTTTTGAGGTCTGGCTCTTTGACAAAAGTGACATCCGTACTGTCACCAAGGTGTTGATGAGCCCATATGCCTATAACGATAGTGCCCTGCGCACCCGGTTAGCTCCCAAGGGAGACCCTGTCCTGGCTTAGTTGGGCAAAACGATCGTCCTGGAGACGAGCTCTCTGCACGTTGATGCCCGCGTCGTGGATATGGAATATGACGGTGGGGCCGTGCCGCCCCAGAGCTGTTTCAAAAAGCTGACGGTAGAATTGTTAGCCAGGCCCATAGAGTCTCAGGCAGAGAGCGGAAGGAGCAGCTCTATTTCCCCTTGAACTCTGGCTTACGCCTTTCCACAAAAGCGGCCATGCCCTCTTTCTTGTCCTCGGTGTCGAAAAGCAGACACACCGATTCCACTTCGAAAGCCAGACCGACATCCAGGTTAGTCTCCAGGGTTTTGTTGATAGCCGTCTTGGCCCGGCCTACGGCCAAAGGGGCTCGCGAGGCGATTTTCTCAGCCATGGCCCGGGCGGACTTCATCAACTCCTGAGGGGGCACGGCGCGGTTGACCAAACCGATGCGCTCTGCTTCTTCGGCGGTGATCATGTCACCGGTGAAAATCAATTCGCAGGCCCTGCCCTTGCCGATGAGTCGGGCGCTGCGCTGGGTGCCTCCCACGCCGGGGAAGATGCCCAGCCCCACTTCTGGGAAGCCCAGCCGGGCCTCGCTGGAAGCCAGGCGGATGTCGCAGGCCAGGGCCAGTTCCAGGCCGCCCCCCAGGGCAAAGCCGTTAATGACTGCGATGACCGGCTTTTCCATCCTCTCAATATCCTTGAGGACCGACTGGCCAAAGTAGGTGAACTCACGGATCTCCTTCAGGTTTTTGGCCTGCATCTCACGGATGTCAGCCCCGGCGACAAAGGCATTGCCTGTGCCCGTGATCAATACCACCCGCACGGCCTCGTTTTCTCGCACCTGAGCGATGGTTTCCTTCAGCTCCGTCCAGACCTTGGTGTTGAGGGCATTCATAGCCTGCGGACGGTTCAGGGTAATGATGGCGATAGGCCCGTCAATCTCCAGCTTGACATCGCGCAAGGTCCAGGGCTGGCCCCGCGCGACCTGCTCCCGCAAAAGCTCCGGTACGGTAAAAGTCCCCCTGGATTGAGCAGCCAGCGCCTCGACCAGGGCCAGGGCTTGTTGCAGCCCTATCTCGTTCATCATGGTGAAGGGAACTTTGGCCCAGCGCAGACCGACGGTAGCTCCCAGGTCGGTATCTTCGGCGGTCGCCACCCCCTCACTCACCAGTTGAGTGGCCACACCAAAGACCACGCCCAGCAATCGGTTTTTCACCACCTCTTTGGCCTGCTCATCTATTTTGCCCTCCAGGGTCCAGGGCTCACCAGTTTCACATTGCCGGCGCAGAGCCTCACTCGGTTCATAGAAAGGTCCCAGGTTGCGGGCCAGGGAAGAAGAGGAATGATAGGCGATAGGGATGCCGGTGGCGTTCATCAGGGCGAAGGGTCCCATCCCGATAGAGAAGGCCTCTGTAGCCGCCTGGTCAATAGTGGGGATGCTGGCCACCCCCTCGTCCAGCATCCTGGTTGCTTCGTTGAGCCAGGGCACAAAGAAACGATTGACGGCAAAGCCGGGGGCATCTTTGACTTTGATGGGTATCTTGCCCACCGCCTGCGAAAGCTCCATCAGCAAACCCGCCACTGTCGGGGAAGTTTCCTCGGTCACCACCACCTCTAGCAGTTGGTTGATGACGGAGGGGTAGAAAAAATGAAGGCCAGCTATGCGCTCAGGGCGCTGGGTGGCGCTGGCCATGTCGGCAATCAGAAACGAGGAGGTGTTGCTGGCAAAGATGGTCTCGGGCTTGCATATTTTGTCCAGTTCGGCAAACAAGTCCTGCTTGGCTTTCAGGTCTTCAAAAATGGCCTCGATGACCAGGTCACAATCGGCCAGGGCAGCCAGATCGGTGGTGCCTCTCAGGCGGGCCCACGTCTCGTTTCGCCTGGTCTGCGTCATTTTCCCCTTTTCTACCCCTTTGTCGAGGAAAGAGGCGATACGCTCCAGGCCCTTGTCCAGCAATTCCTGGGTTGGCTCGCGTACGATGGTCTCATAGCCAGCCTGAGCGTAGACTTGGGCGATGCCTGAGCCCATCAGCCCACAGCCGATAACGCCAACTTTTTTGATTTCCATAGTGTTAACCTCCCAAAAGCGTCTGTGATTCCAATGTGGGGGGACGTCTCATCTTGGGATGTCCAGGCGCAAGCCTGGCCTGGCTTTGAGGCGGACCGGTGTCTGCACGCCATGGCCATCATGACTCTGGTGGACTGGTTTCATGCGTTCTTGCGTGTGAGCGTTGACCTCCCTCGAAAGTCTATTATATGTAAAATGACATTGTTGTCAACACTAAAGTCTATCCGATATTTCGCCCCTCCCGCAATTTCTACCTTTACACGCGCCTTGACGGTTCGAGTCTCTTCTGATACAATGGAGTCAGCACAAACCCTAGAGTAAGGCGCGTAGAAATGTCCCTACATCGCATTCTGGCCGTCATGTATAAAGAATGTCTGCACATCATCCGTGACCGCCGTACTCTGTTTCTGGTTACCCTTTCCCCCGCTTTTCTCCTTCTCACCCTCACCTATGTTTTGACTTTTGACGTCCAGCATGTCGCCTATGCGGTGCTTGACCAGGATCAGAGCGAGTTGTCGCGACGGTACGTGGCCGGTCTTGTCAGCGGAGAACAGGCCTCTCTGGCAGGCTACGTATCATGCTACGAGGAGGTAGATAGCTGGTTTCTCCATCGCCGGGCTAACGCCGTAGTCGTCATGCCGCCTGGATTTCAGGCCGATTTTAGGCGTCGCCGTGCCGCTACTCTCCAGGCGATCCTCGACGGGACGGATCCTGTGGTCGCCGGTGATGCTCTGGCGCGAATCCGTGCTCGCACTCAAGGTTTCGTGACCCAAGAGTCTCTTTCTGGGACGGCGTTGGTTCCCACTGTTCGGCAGAGTACTCACGGCGAAGCCTTGCCCCTCGACGTGCGTCTCCGTATCTGGTACAACCCGGGCGAGCGTTCTCTCTTCAGCCTGGTGCCGGGCCTGCTGGGCGTGGTGCTGATTATGCCCATGATCTCCTGCGCCGTAGCCCTGGCCCGTGAGAAAGAGATAGGCACTCTGGAGCAATTGCTGGTCACCCCTATAGGGCGGGCTGAGTTCTGGCTTGGCAAACTGATCCCTTACATCGTCAGCGGCCTGCTGAGTTGCTTCCTGGCCCTCCTGGTGGCGACTGTCTGGTTCCAAGTTCCCTTCCGGGGGAGCGGTTGGGTTTTTGGTTTGCTGACCCTGGATTTCCTGATGGCCACTGCAGGGTTGAGTCTGCTCATAGCCACTTTCGTATCCAGTCAGCAGGCAGTTATGATCGGGACTTTTCTTCTCTTCTTTCTGCCCAGCTTCTTTCTTTCCGGCCTCTACGATCCCGTTCCCAAAGAGATTTCACCCAGTACCCTGGCCTCTTATAGCTTGCCTACGACTTATTTCGTGACCCTTGCTCGCGGGGTCTTTCTGAAGGGCGTCGGCCTAGCCGAGCTGTGGCCGGAGGCGTTGACCTTGGCCCTGCTGGGAGTCGTGTCCCTGGGATTGGGGATTGGCCTGTTTCGGAAGAAAT
>JBBIJG010000023.1:0-7172 GCA_037446095.1 Caldilineae bacterium | reverse complement strand
TTGTAAGAGGCAAGATGCTTAATCGTATCTGGCAATTGGCTTTTAAAGAGTTCATCCATTTTGGCCGCGACAGGCTGATGACGCCTTTCATCCTTCTGGGGCCTCTTCTGCAGTTGGTGCTGATGGCCTGGGCAACTTCTAAGGACATAGAGCACCTGTCTCTGGCCGTTTTCGATCAGGACCGAAGCCAGATCAGCCGGGCTCTGGTTACAGCCGTGACCAATGCCGGCACCCTGGATGTCACTGCCTATCCCGGTTCTCTGGAGGAGACTCAAGGGCTGATTGAGAGAGGGAAGGCCACCGTGGCCCTCCTCATTCCACCGAACTTTGCCGCCGAATTAGAGGCTGCCCATAGCGTGCCTCAGCTCCAGGTGATCATTGATGGCTCCAACATGCTGGTCTCCCACACGGTCCGACGGGCTATAGAAGGGGCTATCGCCGAATGGGGGCAGAAACTGGCTCCTCAGGGGGGTGGCGGCAGGGACGCGAGTCTGCCCATTGATCTGCGCATCGTCGCCCGTTTTAACGAGGGATTGGACTACAGTCTCTATGCCATCCCTGCTCAACTGGGCTTTGTCGTCTACATGGTGACCTTATTGGTGGCAGCTATCGGTATTGCCCGGGAGCGAGAGTTGGGCACCCTGGAGCAACTGTTGGTCACGCCGGTGACCAGCCTGGAGCTGATCATTGGCAAGGCGATTCCGGCGATGGTTATTGCCTGTGTGGACTTTATCCTGCTCCTATCCCTGACCGTTTGGGGGTTCCATGTACCCTTGCGGGGTTCATTGTGGTTGCTGCTTCTCCTGACCCTTTTGTTCATCACGGTTGAATTGGGGTGGGGCGTTATGGTCTCGGCTATAGCTCGTGACCAGCAACAGGCGTTGCTTTTCGTCTTCCTGCTGGCGATGACGGAGATGGTCTTTTCCGGCTACATGGTCTCCGTAGAAAACATGCCTCTGCTGCTGCGCACAGCATCGAACCTTTTCCCCATCAAGCACTATCTCACCATCGTCCGTCACATTATGATAAAAGGGGCTGCCTGGCAGCATATCCGGGTCGAAGCGGCCGCCTTAATTTTGTTGGGTAGCGGCAGTCTGACGGCAACATTCCTGATCCTGGGGCGGAGGAGGGTGGATTGAAAGAAATCGTTGGATACTTGCAAAAAACTGAGCTTTAGGGTATAATTATAATAGAGTGTAAAGGCGGGTGTAGCGCAGCGGTAGCGCATCTGCTTCCCAAGCAGGCGGTCGTGGGTTCGAATCCCATCACCCGCTCCTGCGCGTGAAGCGGCAAATTTGCAGGCATGAGGCACCCAGAGGCCGTCAGCGTGTTCGCGCTGGCGGCCTCGTTTTTTAGTCGCCGACCGGTTGAAAGACGCAGTAAGACGTCTTACAGGCGCCAGAGGCAACCTTTTGTGACTAAACTGTCACAGAATTGTGAGGTTGCTCTTGTGACAAATTGTTGTATAATAAAATTGTCCGCGTTTTGGAGCATGTCTCGCCTGGGCAGGGACAGATGTGACTTGCAGATGGGTGGAAAAGATGGCCAGTGAGACCAGACAGGTGTATACTCTGGGCCAGCACGTTGTGGGGACGGTGGACAAACTGTTACCTTACGGCGTTTTCGTGCGTCTGGATGATGGGTCTCGGGCCTATATCCGCCGCCGGGAGCTCTCGCTGGAAGGGGACGTTGATCCCAGAGAACTGTTCGTAGAGGGCCAGAAAATCCAAGCCGTCTGCAACTGGCGGAGCCTGGCCGAGTCATGGAACTCAGCCGGCGGGCAACCTTGCCCGATCCCTGGCAGGAGTTCGCCCATCGGTTTCGCGAAGGTGATGTGGTGACCGGTACGGTCAAAGCCCTGGTACCCGGTGGCGCCTTTGCCCAGCTCACGCCCGGCGTGAGTGGTTTCATCCCCTTGGAAGAGCTGGCTTCGTGGAAGGTTGCAAGGCCCGAAGAGGTGGTTTGGACCGGTGATCGCGTAGAGGCAGTGATCACGCGCCTGGACCTGACCCGGCAGAAGGTCTGGTTGAGCATCCGCCGACGGATGGAGCACCTGGATCGGGTGGAGGCGGTCATGGAACGCCTGCGCCAGAAGGCCGGGTCGCCAGGCGAAGCCGAGACCCCCTTCGAGGAGCCCCTGCCCGCTGCGGAAACAGCCCGCTCAGGCAAGATCGAATACACCGGCCCCGTTCTGGTGGTGGAAGATGATGGCACAGTCAGGGAACCCCTGGTCAAGTGGCTGAGCGACCAGGGCTGTCTGAGTTACGGAGTCAATACAGCCCACGAAGCTTTAGCTCTCTGCCAGGGGCAAGATTACGGATTGGTTTTGGTGGACCTTGACTTGCCGGGAACAGATGGCCTGAGTCTGATCCGACAGCTCAGAGATTGGGGCCGCTCGACACCCATAGCTGTGATGAGCGGCCCCGAGTGGATCGAGGAGCATCTGGCAGAAATTCAGGCGCTGGAAGTGGCTCAGGTTTTCTCCAAGCCTTTGGATTTGGACGAGTTGCGGCGGCTGCTCTCCGGGTTGGCCAGAGGGGAGAAACCCAGGCTGGACCTGGAGGCCCCAAAGGTGACGGTCACTTCGGAAAGGGACCGTCACCTGGAACTGGCTGCGATCATGCGCTCCGGCCAGCCTTTGGCCAGACGGCTTCAAGCGGGGCTGGAGCAGCTCGTCGAAACCACCCGGGCAGAGGAGGGGATCGTCTTCCATCTGGACCTAGCCTCTCAAAAGGTCTCCATTGTCGCCCGGGTGGGTACCATCCCCCTGAATGAAGCCGCCGTCTATTCCCTGGTGGACAGCCCGGTGAAGGATGTCATCCGCGAGGGAGGGGAGGTCTGGGAGAACCGGGTTTCTCAGGAGTCCATCAACCGTTTCCGCAAACTGCTGGACCTCTTGCCCTTTGAATCCTGCATCGGAGTGCCCATCGAGGCGAGCGGCCAGGTGGAACATGCCCTGTTTCTCTTCCATCGAGAACCGGGCGCTTTCTCTCGCTACCGGCTGCGAGACACCTGGGCCATGGCCGCTCTGTTCGCCGTGGCTTTGGAGAGCCGGGCTTTGGACAGACGAATTCAGGACCTGAGCCGCGTTTTCCTCAGCGGGCACCTGGCGGCGGCCTTCGGCCACGAGGTATACAACAAGCTCTCTGGACTGGACCTCCAGTTTCGCAACCTGCGGGCCGATTTTGAACGTCTGGGGCAGGGAGTTCCTGGCTGGCGTGACTCCTTTGATTTTCTGGAGGCGAAGCGAGCGCTGGATAGGGCAGTGGATACCGCCCTGGACTTGAAGCGAACAGTAGCCGATTTTCGGCGGCTGATGGAGACTGGCGAGGAGGTAGCCGCAGACGTGAATCAGGCCGTGCACTGGGCTGAGGCCCTGGTGCGTCCCCTGGCAAGGCGGGCGAAGGTGGAGATACATCTGGAGCTGGCTCCGGACCTGCCCACCGCTGCCGGCAGTACCGTGGGATTGCAGCAGGTATTTCTCAATCTGATGCTCAACGCCATACAGCACATGGAAAGCAAACCGGATGAGCGGCGCGTGTTGCAGGCGGTTACCGCCTATGAGGCCCAGGACGGCGACCGTCCAGTGAAAGCGCGTTTCTCTGACACCGGGCCGGGAATTCACCGGCAGCTTTGGGAGAAAGCCTTTGCCCTAGGCTTCACCACCAAACCGGGTGGTTCGGGCCTGGGGCTTTACATTGCCCGCAGCCTGGTGGAGTCCATGGGCGGGCGCATTTTCGTGGAGGAAAGCCTGGTGCCGCTGGGGACAACCTTCCTGGTGGAGTTGCCGACGGTGCAAAAGTCGTAGGGCAAATTTCAAACTTGCCCTGTGTTTTCAAGGGAGTGAGGAACTATGCCCGAGGAGCGAGTACGAGTCTTATTGCTCGATGATGAAGAGAGCCTGCGGGTGCCTCTGAAGAACTATCTGGAGAAGAACTTCGGCTATGGCGTGGATGCCGTGGCCAGCGGCGAGGAGGCATTGGAGCAGGCGGAGAAGGCCCAGGGACGCTACGATGTGGCCCTGATAGATGAGGTTCTTTTGCCTGGGCCTGACGGCATCGAGGCGATGCAGCAGATCAAGGCCCGTTACCCGGACATTGAGTGCATCATCTTCACCGGCTGGGGCACCGAATCCCGGCAGCGGGCGCTGCGCGCCGGGGCCTTCCGCTACCTGGAGAAACCCTTTGATAATGACGAGGTGGCCATGCTCATCCGCACCGCGGCCCAGCAGGTGCGATTACGGGAAATCGGCCGGGCCATCCTCTCGGAGCGAGGCCTGGGCCGGGTGCTGGAGCAGATCAACGTAGCCGCCGCTTCCCTGGCCCTGGCCGACGAGGCGACCATTGTGCTTCTGGAGCAGGGACAGATCAAGATACATGCCATGACCCACCCGGGTGAACCAAGGTTCAAGAAGCATTTCAAGAATCAGGAGTTGTCCAAAAACATCATCCAGACCGGGCAGATGGTGCGGGTGTCTGATACAGAGCAGGACGACCGGGTGGACGAGAAAGTGCGCAAGGCCGGCATTCGCTCCTTCCTGGGTCTGCCTATCCCTGGCGAGGATGGGAACCTGGGGGTGCTGTATGTTTACAGCCAGCAACCGGGGCGTTTCGATGAAGGGAGCACGGTGGCCGTGTTGCAGACCCTGGCCGGTCAGGCCGGGCTGGCCATCGCCAATGCCCGCGCCTTCCGTCGGTTGCGCGAGACCAAGGAGCAGTTGGACGCGCTGATTGAGAACTCCTTCGACGCAATCATTGCGATTGACCAGGACAGAAAGGTCACAGTCTTCAACCGGCGGGCAGAAGAGATGTTCGGCTGGACAAGGGAAGAGATGTTCGGCCAGTCCGTAGCCCGACTGCACATGGATGTCGGGAAGGCCAGGGAGATCTTCGAGACGGTTAATCGCCAGGGCACCGTTGCCGGTTGGAATGTAGATTTGAAGCATCGAGAAGGCGCCCGGATTCCGGCGCTGCTCTCTGCAACTGTGATTCGGGATAGTCAGGGAAAACCTATCGGCCAGGCGGGGTTCATGCGCGATTTGCGCCAGGTAACCTTGTTGGAAGAGCGGTTGCAGGCTTTGATCCGGGTGAGCCAGGCTATCACGGGCACACTAGAGTTGGATGAGGTATTGAATCTGGTCGTAGAATCGGCCATAGTTGCTTTCCCTGCCGCAGAAAAGGGGACAATTCACCTGTATGACGAGAAGACCGGTATGTTGCACGTCAGGGCCAATTACGGTTATAGCCCTGAGGTGGTCAAGGCGGTGACTTTCAAGCCCGGTGAAGGGCGCGCTGGATGGGTTTTCGAGCACGGTAAGCCGCTTGTGATCGGTAATGTGCAAGGAGACGAAAGAACCAAGAAGGTTGACCACCCGGAGGTGTACGAACAAAAGTCAACCATCTGTGTGCCTCTCAAGGTCACAGGCAAGACGATCGGCACATTGTCTTTGGACAACCTCACGAGCTATGATGCCTTCCAGTCCAATGATATAGGGCTTCTATCCACCTTCGCCGATCAGGCGGCCATCGCCATTGATAACGCCCGGCGGATGCAGGAACTGGAGCAGATGCGCCAGGCAGCAGAAGCCATGTCCCGAGCTGTTGAACCCCGCCAGGCCCTGCAACAGATCGTGGAAAGCGCCGCTCAGGTCCTGGAGGCCGATTCGGCGGCCATCTGGTCCTATGACGAGGTGCGGGGCGTGTTCATCCCTGAGGAGTTGGTGGCGGTAGGGATCCCACCCGAGGAGGTGGAGAAATTCAGGGAAGAGGAACCCAAGCCCGGCCGGACAGCCGATAGGGCGATGCGCGAAGGCTACCTGGCGGTGCGGGATCTCTCGCTGCCGGAGTACGATTTCCTGGGGCAACCCACACGGGACCTGCTCAACCGCATCGGCGTGTGTTCCTTCCAGGGGATCGCCCTCCGGGTGGGCGACGAGAGATTGGGTGTGTTGTACGCCAATTACAAGCGGCTCAAGTCCTTTGGCGAAGAAGAGGCGAAGAAGTTCCGGACCTTCGCCAGCCATGCGGCCCTGGCGCTGAAAAACGCCCGCCTCGTGGCCCAGATGCAGCGGACCAGGGAGGCGGCCGGCGTCATCGCCGGGGTCACGTTGCAAGAGAAACTGGACCAAACCCTGAAGACCATCGCCCAGCATACACAGCAAGTTTTGCGCAGCGATGTGGTCACCATCTATTCCTACGACGAGGCGACGGGACGATTCGGCGAATGGGCAACCGAAATCCCCGAGCCCCGTAAGCCGGATTCGGCCCGCCCGCCGGAGAAACTGATGCCGGATTCGGTGGTCTGGAGCATCTTGAACCTGTCAGAGCCTCCTTATTATCGCCTGGCCGAAGATCGCGCCGCGGGCGACCGCTTGCTGGGCGGGCGTTTCGTCCGCGCCGAGGAAATCCGGGCGGCCATCGGTATCCAGTTGCGGGTGGGCGAGCGCAAGGCAGGCGTCATGTTCGTAGACTTCCGCTCTTCGCACCGCTTCACCGCCGATGAAATCGCCACCATACAACTTTTCGCCGACCAGGCGGCGGTGGCCATCCGCAATGCGCGGCAGTATGATGAAATTCTGCGCGATGCCCGCCTGCGCCAGGGGTTGCTTCAGGCTGGCCAGGAGATCATGACCCTGCAGAAGCCAGAGGTTGTCTTGCAGAAGGTGGTCGACATCATGCAGAAGGTGCTGGCCTATGATGTGGTCACCCTTTACACCTATGACCAGGACCGCCAGGAGATCGGCTTCCCGGCGTATAGAGCCGGCGAGTTGCGTGATCAGAAAAGCCTGGACGAACTGGGCTACGTCAGCAAGGATTCGGTGGTGGGAAAGCTGCTGGCCTCCGGGGAACCCCATTTCGCTGACGATGCTCCCAACGACCCGGTGATGAGCGCGGGCGGGTTTGTGGCCCGTGAGGGGGTCAAATCTTCGGCTGGCATCCCGCTCAAGTTCGGCGACCGGGTGATCGGCATCGTCTTTGTCAACTACCGCACCCCCCATTCCTTCCCTACTCCTGAGCGAGAGGCCCTTCTCCTTTTTGCCACCCAGGTGGCGATCGCTATCCAAAACGCCCGGCAATACTACGAGCTGGAGAAAACCAAAGATGCGCTGGCTGCTCAGACTTCTGTTTCCTGGATTGGCATGATGAGCAGCACCTGGCGACACGCCATTGAGA
>JBBIJG010000022.1:0-13061 GCA_037446095.1 Caldilineae bacterium | reverse complement strand
CCTTTATCACCGAAGCCCTCTGGCAAGAGCTGCCTCACGAGGGGGAGTCCCTGATGATCGCCCCCTGGCCGGAACCCAGAGAGACCGATGGCCAAGCTGAGGAAGAAATGGGCCTGGTCATGGAGGTGATCCGGGCGATCCGCAACGCCCGGGCCGAGTATGAGGTAGAGCCGGGGCGGCGCATTGAAGCCATCATCGCCGCCGGCAACAAATACGAGCTCCTGGAGGGGCAAAGGGACATTCTGGTGTCTCTGGCTCGCCTGGACGACAGGAAGTTGAGACTGGCTCACACCCTGATCAAGAAACCGGCCCAAGCTCTGACTCTGGTGGTAGATAGCCTGGAAATCTATCTGCCCCTGGCAGGTATGGTGGATCTGGCGACGGAAAGGGAGCGACTGAGCAAAGAAGTCGAGACTCTTGCGGCTGCTATTGCTCGCAGTGAGAGCCTCCTGGCCAATGAGGATTTCACCGGCAAGGCCCCTGCCCATGTGGTGGACAGAGAGAGGGAGAAGCTCTCTGCCCATCGCCAGCGGAAGGCCAGGCTGGAAGAGCGATTGAGAAGCCTGGAGGCTTAGAAGCGATGGGTTTGCTCCTGGTCCGTTACGGTGAGATAGCTCTCAAAGGCAAAAACCGCCCTTATTTCATCGGGCGGCTGCGCAAGAACATCAAGGATTGCCTGAAGAAGAACGGGCTGAGCGGGGAGGTCCGCACCGTTGGCCAGCGCCTCTATGTGCATACCGGGGAGGTGGAACAGGCGGCGGACAAGCTGCGTGATGTCTTTGGCATCGTCTCCCTCAGTCCAGCCGTGGAAGTATCGGCCGACATCGAGGCCCTCAAGGAAGAGGCCCTGCACGTGGCCAGGGCCGTGGGTCTGAACGAGAACATGAGCTTTCACATTGACACCCACCGGGCCGATAAATCCTTTCCCCTCACCTCACCTGAGATCAATCGCCTGGTGGGCGGACACGTCCAGGCCGCAACAGGAGCGCGGGTTGACCTCTCCGATGCGGCCGACCTGATCATCGGCCTCGAGGTGCGCCACGATCATGCTCTGGTCTTTGGGCAGACGGTGGTCGGCCATGGTGGTCTGCCCTTGGGTACCGAAGGGCGGGCGGTGGCCCTCATGTCCGGCGGCATTGACTCGCCCATAGCCGCCTGGCTGATCATGAAGCGGGGCTGTGGCGTCATCCCCCTCCACTTTCGCCAGAACGAGGTGGAGTATGGCAAATTCCTGGATAACTGTGAGGTCCTCTCCCGCTACGCCTACGGATGGGACATTCGGCCTATCGTAGTGGAGCATGAGGAGGTTTTTGGCCAGACGTGGGAGAAATTGCAACGTCTCCGGGCTGAGCGGTGGGCCTGCATCTTCTGCAAACGTGCCCTGCTCCAGAAAGCCTGCCAGATCGCCGACGAGCACAAAGCCCAGGCCATCGTCATGGGCGACAGCCTGGGCCAGGTGGCCAGCCAGACCCTCAACAACCTGGAGGTCATCTCCTACGGGATTCCCAAGCCGATCCTGCGCCCTCTCATCGGCCTGGACAAAGTGGAAATCACCGCCCTGGGTCGGCGCATCGGCACTTTTGAGGTCTCGACCCGTGAGGCCAGGGCCTGTCCCTACCTCCCACCCGACCCCGTCACCAAGGCCAGCCTGCCCAAGCTGAAGGAGCTCATGGAGAGGATGGACGCCCTGGACTGAAAACCTCTTTCCTCCTCCTTGTCTTTTCTAACCATACCTTCCCCGCCAATCGTTGAGCCTCACCCGCAGCACGTCCATGAACATGCGTGCCGAGTCGAGGAGGGGATTGACTTTGGTATTGGTCCCGTAGTGCCATTGCACGGGCACTTCCCTGACCTTGTAGCCCCTCTTCAGGGCCAGGAAAAGGACTTCGACATCGAAGCCAGTGACCATCCCCCCCTTGGCCAGGCCGGCCTCGGCCCCGTAGAGTTGCACTCTCTGAAACAGGTCCTGAGCCACCTCGCGACGGAAACACTTGAAACCACATTGCGTGTCCTGAAAGCCCCCCACCGCCACCAAGCGAACCAGGAGGTTGAAGACCCGGCCCATCAGGTGACGATACCACGGTTCATTGATGCGCTGAGCGCCTAGTCCTTCCCGTGATCCGATGACGAGATCGTATCCGTCCTCCAGAAAAGCCAGGAGCCTGTCTACTTCTTCTATAGGCGTGGCCAGGTCGGCGTCTGAGAAGAGGACATAAGTGCCTCGAGCGGCCAGCATCCCCGTGCGTACGGCATATCCCTTGCCCCGGTGGTCATTTTTGATGACCGAGATAAAAGGACATCTGGCTGTGAGGCTTTCGACGATGCCTACAGTGTTGTCGGTGCTGCCATCGTCCACCACGATCACTTCAGCCGGGTAATCCTTGGTTTGCAGGAAGGCCAGCACCTTTTCCATGGTTCCCGGCAGACGGCGTTCTTCGTTGTAGGCCGGAATGACAATGGACAAGAAGGGTTGAACAGTCTCGGTGTTGATCTTTCCCTGCCTCCTGTTCCAAATCGTCTTCTTCCAGAATCCAGGCGATAACGTTACTTATGATACACGCTCCCGCCCCTTTAGTCAACTTTGGTCAGCAGCGACTCCAGGTATTCGTCGGAGACGCGGCGGGTGCGCTGGACAGCGCGGCGCTTGCGAAGCATCCTGGGCAGACCCCACAGACCGGCCAGTTGCCCTCGCAGACGGGCCCGGGCGGCCTCTCCCCGCCAGGAACGCAGGGCCTCCCAGGCCAGGCGCAGTTGAGCCCTCACTATTCTGGGCCAATACTTTTTCAGCAGCGAAGTCGGATAGTCCTTGGCGATGAGGTAGATGAAATTGCGGCCGTCGTGGAAGCTGGCCGTGACTCCTCCTCCGGTGGCGCTGAGACGGTGGTAGACCACCGCCGTGGGCACATAGAGGCACCGATAGCCCGCCAGTTGCGCCCGCCAGGCCAGGTCTACGTCCTCGCAGGAGTAGAAGAAATCTTCGTCCAACAGGCCGATCTCGTCCAGCATGGTCCGCCGGTAGGCGGCCGTGCCCCCACAGGCGCTGAAGACTTCTTCCTGCCGATCAAATTGTCCCCGGTCCTCCTGCCAGACGCCCCGGTTGCCGGGGATGCCATCCACGCCATAGAAATCGCCAGCCGTGTGGAAGATGTTTCGCCGATCAAAGAGGAGTATCTTGGAGGCCACGAGCCCCACGTGAGGATGCTCGGCAAAGGCCCGCACGATCTCGGCCAGCCAGTTCGGATCAGCCTCGGTGTCATTGTTGAGGAGGGCGACAATCTGACCCTGCGAGCGCCGGATGCCGGCATTCACCGCGCCGGCAAAGCCCCGGTTCGCGGGAAGCCTGACCAGGATCACCTCAGGATAGTCCCGCTCGATGAGGGCAATGGACTCATCGGTGGAGGCATTGTCGGCGACGATGACCTCACAGTGGGGATAGGTCTGGCGGCGCAGGGAGTCGAGGCAGGTGGGCAGGTAGCGTGCCCCATTCCAGTTGGGGATGATAACAGAAGCAAGGACACTATTCATCGGCAAAGTACTCTTGCAATGCCTCCTCCCACGGCCGCAGGGTGATGCCCAGGGCGGTGGCCCCGCAATAGTTGCGGAGCACGGCATGGAGAGGAGGCCGGGCCAGGCGCCGGTATTGGTCCGAGGTAATGGGGGTGACGGGGATGTGTCCCCGGCCGGAGAGTGCCAGGATCTTCAGGGCAAACTCGTAGCGAGAGCAGGTCCCTCTATTGGTGAAATGGTAGATGCCATAGCGCCCTGTTCGGATCAGTTGGGCGATGGCTGCCGCCAGGTCGGGCGCGTAGGTGGGAGAACTGACCTCGTCGGTGACCACGCGTAACGCCCCCTGCTCGTCGGCAGCCTTAATGATCTTGGTCACAAAATTGTTGCCGCCCCGCGCGTAGAGCCAGGCCGTCCTGACGATGTAGAACCTGTCCAGGAGGTCGCGCACGTACATCTCACCGGCCAGCTTGGATTTGCCGTAGACACCGATGGGGTTGGGCGGATCGAACTCCAGATACGGCTCCTTTTTGGTCCCGTCAAAGACCTCGTTGGTGCTTATGTACAGCATGGCCGCGCCGCAAAGCTGGCAGGCCAAGGCCACGTTTTGGGTGCCCAGGGCGTTCACCCGGTAGGCCGTATCGGGGTCAGCCTCGCATCCGTCTACATCGGTGAAGGCTCCGCCATGGATGACCACCTCAGGAGCGAAATCCACGATGGCCTGAAAGGTCGAGGCCCCGGTGAAATCATGCTCGGGCAGGTCAATGGGCAGGAAGGTATGATCCCCCATCGTTTCCAGCAAAGCTCGTCCCAATTGCCCCTTGCTGCCGGTAACAACGATGCGCATACTCTACCCCCTGTTAGTATTACAGCGGATTAATCGCCTTTTGCTCGCTATATTCTCCTCCCCAGCCTGGACCTGGCCAACAGAGCCACCCAGTAGATCGGCAGAACCGCCACCGGCAAAAATGCCGAGATGGCTGCTACCATGGAGCACTGCACGAGAGCCGAGAAGTGCAGGAAGAACAGGGTGAGATCGGGCAGGTGCCAGGTCACCGTGGGGCCGTTGAGCCAGTAGCCGAAGGCTACCTGGATGCCCAGGAAATAGAGCACGGCGAAGGCAAAGCTGTAAACCGCTTGGGCCACAGCCAGCAGGGACCTTTCCCGTTCATACCAGAGCCAGCCAAGGGCAACTGTCAGGCCCACGGCCAGGGCGATGACCACCCGACGAAGGCTCTCCGCCAGAAAGGGCTCTACCGGCCTGGGGATGTTCGGGGCGTAGACGTTGCCTTCCCCCGCGAAGAGCAGATGGTAGATGGCCACGGTCAGGAGAGCAGCCAGGGTCAGAATGCCCAGGCGTTTGCTGCGCTTCCACCAAAAAAGGAAGAGAGGAGCCAGGATAGCCACCATGGTCCCAATTCGGCGTTGGGCTCTCTCGTTTTGGGTGCGCTGTGCCCGGGCCTGCGCCATCTCCCTGTCAATTTGCCGGACGGCGATTTCACCTAAAGTGGTGGCGCTGACATAGTTCTTGACCTGGAGGGAACTGATGGCTACCAGGGCGTCGCCCTCGGCCGTCTCGCTGAGTGTTCCGGCACCCATACTGCGCAGGTAGGCCTGACCCAAGGCGACGTGCTGTTGGGCCTGGGCCACCTGCTTCACGGCCCGCTGCACCGGGTCCATACGCAGCATGTCAAAGCGGATAGGTCTCTGGGCTGCGCTGGGCACAGCCACACCCAGCAGGGCAGCGACAGTGGGAGCCACATCCTCAGAGGCGATGTAGCCATAATCGCCGGGCACCACAACCGGGCCAGCCATGACAAAGGGAGCACTCATATCGCGCTCTCCTCTTTTGAGACGGCCGTAGTCGGAGACGACGATGAGGATGTTGCGCTCCAAGTTCACAGCCTGGGCGATGTCTCGCAGATAGGCGTCCACGCGCAGAGCAGCCTGGCGGTATGCGATGCTGTTTACACCGTACTGTCGGCTGGCGTAATTGACCTGGCTGAGGTGGATGAGCAGGTAATTGAGGTGAAAGTTTTTGAGAAAACGCAGGGCGGTGGCCACCACCTGCTGATCAGCGGCCTCGTCGTGTACGAAAAACTGCGTGTAAAGGAATTCGTGCGGCACCAGTTTCTGCCAGCGGCTGGAGCCGACCAGGCCACCGGTGAGGCCAGCCCGTTTCACCTGGGCAAACAGATGGTCAATGGCTATGGGTTGGATGTCATTGACATGCTCAGGGTCCAGAAAGGGCGCACCGTTGATCTCCAACCCGGCTCCGCTGATCAGGGTGGTCCAGGCGGACAGAGAGGCGGGGCTGGGGATGCCGACCATAACCCCTGAAGCCCCCGTCTCGCGCAGGCTGTTGAGATAGGACATCTCCAGCGAGGTGTCGTAGCGCAGCCCGTCCACGACGACCATGACGACCTGTTGCACCAGAGGCTGAGTCGGCTGGCCGAAGGGCAACTTTTCCTTGAAGGGCGATGCGTATTTGTAAAGTGAGTCCAGCAACATCATGGCCCAGAGGTAGGAACCAGGAGCGGTGATGAGCAGCATCATCCCACCGAGGATGATTTTCCAGATCCTTTTCATTCAGCTCCTAGCGGGATTCAGCAAACGCCGACTGAGCACCAGCCACCCCACGAACGTGGCCAGCCCGATCCAGCCGATGGCGCTGGTCACTGTGCCGCCAATGGCGAGGTCCACGTCTTTCAGGAAGAGCAGGGGCAGGCCAGCCGTGGCGTTGAGGGAGCCGTGGGCCAGGGTGGGCGTCCAGGGACTGCGGGTCTGCAAGTAGAGCCAGCTTAAGATGGTCCCCAGCAGCAGGCAGAAGACGATCATCATGAACACGCCCAGCACCGGCCGACCGGGGTAGTTGTGCCCTTGCAAGATAGCCGGGGCATGCCATACGCCCCAGACGGCGCCGCTCAACAGGATGGCGCGCCACTGGCCCAACGGCAACAGGTGCGGGAGCAGGAAGCCCCGCCAGCCCAGTTCCTCGCCCAGGGCAAAGATGCAGTTGAAAAGCGGGGCCAGGGTGAAGGAGAAGACTATCTGGATGGCTACCACCATCCCCGGTGGCACCCCCTGCCCGCCCGGCGCCTGAGCCATCGCCTCCCGGATGGCGGCAAAAGTACAGTCCAACCGTCCGGCCCCCAATGCCCAGGTGACGATGGCCAGGGCTGGCGGCAGTAGCCAGGCCCACAGATAGGGTCGCTTGGGCCCCAGGTGACGCAAGTTTAATGTGCCCAGGCCCTGACCGGCCACGAAGCGGGTGGTGACAATGGCTGCCAGGCCCGGCCCCCACATGGCGGCGCTCCAGGCAGCCAACGCGACTCCCTGCCGCCCTTGCGCGGAGGACCCAAAGGCCAGGGGCAACAGGAACAGAGGCCATGAGACCCCGAAAGCGATCAGCAGGAAGCAGGCGATGGTCTTACGCTCACTCATCTTTGACTCCGCTCCCCCAGTTGCTCGATGAAAGCTTCAATGTTCGTCCTGGTCTGCTCTTCTGAGTAGCAACGCAGATCGTTCAGGTCGCCGTTGATGACTAGGCTTGGAATACCGAGCCTTTCTTGCAGTCGCTGAGGCATGCCATATCGGCTGTTGGTGTTGTTGGGACAGGTCTTGGCGTCGTGGAAAATGATTCCATCCACCTGGAACTCGTCCACCATCTTCTCAATGTATTTTTCCTTGAAGCTCTCGGCCCGGTTGATAAAAATCTCGGTGTAGGCCTGGGCCATGCTCTCGAAGGGCCTGTGCTCGTCAAAGGCGCTGAAAATCCAACTGTTGCAGTAGGTGGATACCACGACGCAGGTCTGTAACTCGGCGAACTGCTCGGAAAGGGCTCGCAGTTTGCCCCAGATGGGCATCCCCTCCCAGTAAAGCCGGAAACGCTCCCCGTCCACCGCAGCCATGCCGTTTGCGATGCGCTCCTCCAGTTCGGCTTTGAGGATCCGGTAATAGTCATTGGCCTCCTGACTTCCCCGCAGGCAGACTGCCGGGCCCATGTGAATGGTGCCATCGAAGAAGGTCCAGGGGGCGGGCACATGTTTGGCCAGTCCCAGAACTTCCCCCCAGAGTTCGCTGCATTGCCGGGACAGGCGAATGCGTTCTCGGAACTTGTCTATGTCAAATTTTTTGCCAGATACTTCCTCCAGAACAGGGATCATGGCCTTTAACTGGGCCACCACATTGGCGATATGGGTCTCATTCACTTCTACCAGGGAGTGGGGAGGCGTGATGCCTACCACCGGCACACCGAACTCCCGTCCATAGAACTGAAACCATTCCTGCACGTCGCGGCATTGGTTCGTGTTGTAAGCCAGCACATCAGGCCTGGGGACGCTTTGGATACCCGGATACGCTCTGGATAGCGGCGTCTCCCCTTTGAGGTAGGCCCCTATATCGCTGGTCAGGTAAGAGCAGATGTCAGGCGAGTAACCGATGGCATTAGCCACCGGAATGTAATCCATGGCCAGCCTGGTAGAGCCCAACAAAGCCCCATGATTCTCAGGGTAATGCACCTCAAAGTCGAAAGCCTTGAGCAACTCGGCCGGTCCTACGCTGGTGCACCAGGCTATTTTGCCTTCCTCCTGCCTGGTGGAAATCCGGTCCAGGCGATAGAAGTAATCGGCCATCACCTGCTTCAGGTTGTCCGCTGCTTTGATCTTCTTACGCTTGAGTTCTTGCTCTGCCATGGCTCTCCTTCAGGCCTCACCTGATGGGCACTTGCACACCTCAGGGCTTCCAGCCGGGTGTCTATCTGCTCTGCATGGACGCTGAACGGAAGTGGGGGGAGAGTGGCAACGGCTAGACCACCGCAGCCAGGACCTCGGTGATGTCCATCACCTGGATGCGCTGTCTTCTTTCCTTGCCCACTTTGGCTGCGCCCAGCCGCAGGTTGCTCTTGCAAGAAGGGCAGGCCGAGACAATGACCTCAGCGCCCAGGTCCATGGCCTGGGCCACGCGTTTTTCGGCCAGCTTCAAGCTCAGGTCGTTGTCGTAGGCCTTCATGCCCCCGCCTCCGCCACAGCACTTGGCCAGCAGGCGATTCTGCGGGAACTCGATGAGTTCCAGGCCAGGGATGCTCTTGAGGACGTTGCGCGGCGGTTCGTAGATGCCCAGGTGCCGCCCGATGTCACAGGGATCGTGGTAGATCACCTTTTGGGCAAATTCTCCGGTAAACTGGACCTTGCCTTCAGAGATCATAAACTGCTCCATGAATTGCACGGCGTGGAGAACCGGGGTGCTAAAATCCGAATGCTTGGGATAGAGCTCAGCGAAGGTCTTGTAGCATCCGGCGCAGGTGGTGACAATCTGCTTGACGCCCCGCTCGGAGAATATAGCCTTATTCTTCTCCAGGCAGTCTTCAAAGGCGTCCTCAGCGCCGATCAGGTAGGCTACGTAACCACAGCAATGCTCTTTGTCTCCCAGGATGGTATAGTCTACCCCGGCCTTGTCCAGTAACCCCATCATACTGGGCACGATGTACAAATCCTGATAGGAGCCCACGCAGCCCAGGTAGAGTAAAACACCTGCTTTTTCTGGGGAGGCGGTTTTTTCCTCGAAACCGGCCGGGTAGACCTCCGTCCGCTTGGCCCCAGGCTCACCCAGGGGGTTGCCCTGCTCTTTCAGGCTCTTCAGCATGGGAGCGAAGACTTCGGGCAGGTAGCCTTCTTCAACCAGGCGTCGGCGTGCACCCTCAACGATGTCGGAGACAACGACACCCGCCGGACAGACGGCCTTGCAATTCAGGCAGGTGGTGCACTGATAGAAGCTGGCCGCCACTTCTTTGGAAGGTGCGATAGCCCCGGTCATCAGGTTGTGGGCCAGGATGACATGCCCCCGAGCGTTGCGGGACTCCAAAGCGGTTTCGGCAAAGATGGGACATCCCAGACGACAGAAACCGCACTGGATGCAGGCCATCACCTCGTTGTCAATGGGCGTGCCATAGCTCTTGACCTCATCCGGCCTCTCGATAAAATCGGTGAAGGCAAAATAGTCGTAAATGTCTTTGACCGTATCGTCCAGGCCCATCTTGCCGGGGTTGAGGATGTTATTGGGGTCCAGGGCTTTCTTGATAGCGCGCATAACCTCGATGCCCACTTCTCCCATTTCCCGGCCGATAAAGGGCGACTTGGCCATGCCGGTGCCGTGCTCGGCGGTGAGTGTACCTCCCAGCTTGAGAGTGAGGTCTATGAGGTTATTGCCGATCTGGCGGGCCTTCTCCCAGTGCTCCTTCTTGCGTGGGTCCATGACAAGCACGGGGTGGACGTTCCCATCGCCCACGTGACCAAAGGAAGCGATAGGGAAATGGTGCTCCTCCCCAATTTCCTGGACCCCTTTGATCATGGCCGGTATCCTGGTGATGGGCACACCGCTGTCCTCGACAATGGGGATCAGTCGCTCCCCTCGGACGACTTTGGACAGGGAAGCCACCAGGCCTCCGCGAGCTTCCCAGATCTTGGCCATTTCCTTAGGGTCATCGGTCCACTGCAGGCCTAAGGTGTTGTGTTTCTCGGCTATGGCATCAATCTGTTTCATCTGGTCTTGAACGACAGCTTTGTGGCCATCCACCTGGATGAAGAGCATACAGCCGACCTCTGCGGGGATGTCCAGGCCCATGACCTCTTTGACCACACCCAGGGAAATCGAATCTAAGACCTCGCACTTGGAAAGGAGGATATTATGAGTCAGGATCTCGGTCACGGCGTTGCCCGCATCTTCCAGGTTCTTGAATCGGATCTGGGCGAATGCTACGTATTCGGGCATCGGCAGGATCTTGACCGTCACTTCGGTGACGACCCCCAGCGTCCCTTCCGAGCCGATGAAAAGGTGGGTCAGGTCAAAGCCCGTGGAGCTCTTGGGGACTACCGTTCCGGTCCGTAGCACCCGGCCATCGGCCAGGACCACCTCTAGGGCTCTGATCCAGTCTTTGGTGCCGCCGTACTTGACAGCGCGCTCGCCACTGGCGTTGGTATTCACCGTGCCGCCGATAGAAGCCAGAGGCCCGCTGCTGGGATCAGGAGGGTAAAAATGGGTGGGTGCCAGGGCTGCGTTCAGGTTGTTCAAGATCACCCCGGGCTCCAGCACGGCGTATCCTTCTTCACGATTGATCTCCTTGATACGGTTCATCCTGGACACATCCAGGACAATGCCCCCCTTAGGAGCCAAAACGGCCCCTGTCACGCTGCTGCCCGAACCTCTAGGGATGACCGGTATCTTCCGCTCGTTGGCCAGGGCCAGGACTTTCGATACCTGCTCTGTCGAATGAGCGAACACGATTACATCGGGGACACCCACGTGGACCGACATGTCCCGCGAATAGGCCTGGCGTTCGACCAGATCATCCTTGACGTTCTCTGCCCCAACGATTTTCTTGAGCTCTTGGATGTACTCCATTGTGCACCTCCCTTGCTGTAAATGGTTACCCCATAGGCGCTGCATTGCCCCCCAGGAAGACCTCACCAGGTATCCGACCTTCAGGCCCTTTGTCGCCATCCAATAACTGGCCTTCACCTCTGGTCGCCGGTATCTTAAATAGGATTATATCAGATGACAAGAATCCTGTCAATTATCGTTGGCAAATGTGGGTTACGCATAGGTCGAGTGGAAACCCAGCCATGGTGGGCGTTAGCATAGCCATATGGCGGCCAATATGCTACTCCCTTTTGCGGAGGACATTTTCAAGACCAGGCGAAGGCACTGCCTCTGGGTAGGCGAAGGCGGGGTGGCCGAAGGGTGGCCGAAGGCATTGCCTTCGCCCTACCCAGGCACGGGTTTTCCGGATAGGCTTTTAGCCTGCCTTGCACCTATGGGGCTACTCCTATCCCTCTCCCAAACTCCGGGGTGGGTGCGGGGAGGGTGAGGGCCCTGCCTCTAGCCTTAAGTTCACGCCTATGGGGCTTCCCCCGTTGTGCGGCCCCTCTATTCCTCCCGCGGGTTGTCAAGGAGGCTAAACCTGCGAGCGGCTGACTCGCTAGAACTCGGTCACCCCTGTGAATTCGAACTCACCCAGCTTCAGGGCGGGCACGTGGTTGCCGTTCAATTCGAAATCACTGCGGACCAGTTTGGTGGTCCGTCCCACCATTTCCACGCTGGACAGGGCATCCAGATAGCTCTGGGTGAAGCGCAGGTTCTTGACAGGATAGGCCACCTCTCCCTTTTCGACGAGGAAGGTGCCGTCGCGGGTCATGCCGGTGATAATGGCCAGCTTGGGGTGGACAGGGCGGGTGTACCAGAAGCGGGTCACCAGGATGCCTTGTTCCGTGGAAGTGATCATCTCTTCCAGGGTCGCCTGACCAGGGGCCATAAACATATTGATGGGCAGAGGGCCGAAGGTATTAGGGGCGGGCAGGCCGTGTCCTGTAGAAACCTTCCCTTCTTTGCCCGCTGTGTAGGAGTCGTAGACCACGTTCATGGCTACGCCCTTCTCAATGAGGGACACGCGCTGCTTGGGCACTCCCTCGAAATCAAAAGGGAGAGGCAGGCCCCTGGGGTCAAGGCCATCGTCCCAGATGGAAATGGCCGGGCTCACAATCTGCTCCCCGAAACGGTCACACATGAAGCTGCGTCCCTCCTGAACGGCCAGGGCTCCTAGCCCAACATAGGAAAGCATCTCTACGATGTCCTCGGTCGCGTATTCCTCTAGGATCACTGTGTAGCGGCCGGGTCCGATAGGGCGGGGATGGCGACTCCGCAGGGCCTTGTCCACCGCTTCGGCTCCCACAGCCTCGGCATCAATCTGTGCCACATCCCAGGCAACGCTGGCCCCGTAGCCGGAGCTATCCTCGCTCATGATGACGGTTTTGAGGTCGGCCAGCGTGGTGGGGAAATAGGCAAACACACCCAGGGAGTTAGCTATGCCTATCTCCCCGACGCCGGTGCTAAAGGCCCCCGAAGCCACCAGGCCATTCTCCACCGCCCGCCGACAAATTTTCCCCACGGCCCGGGCTCGCGCCTGGGGGGAGAAGCCAGCAGTGGCTTCGCTGAAAGCGTTCACCTCAAGGATCGGAGCCGGTTCAGGCAGTGAGATGAAATCGGGGTTTTCAGGCTGGAGCCTGGCTACTTCCATGGCTGTCTCAACTACCTTGGTCAGTGACTCTCCACTCAGGTCATTGGTAGAGGCCACCCCAATCCTCTTGCCCAATACAACCCGCACTCGCACCTGGACATTGCGCTCGGCCACGTTCTGGTGGATGTAGGAATTGGCAAAGCGAGTCAGTTGGCTATCATCGCTGAAGACCAGTACCTCCGTCTGGTCAGCCTGGGAGAGGCTTAACACCCTGGCGGTGATCTCGCGTATCTTCTTTTCGCCTAGCATGGTTGCTCCTTTTGTGTGATTTCCAGCGTTTGTTCAACGTAGTCAATGGTCACGACATGCCCGGCAAGCCAGCATCGAGCAAGGCGTCCTCGCTATCAGTCAGGAAAATCTGATCGCTAATTTGAGCGGGCAGGCAAAGGTCGCCATTGAAACCAGTGTCAATAACCGCGTCAATGATGGCCGTCTGCCAGCCACCTATGACTGTGATTTCTGCGCGGCACAGCCCCTGTTCATCTAT
>JBBIJG010000021.1:0-13131 GCA_037446095.1 Caldilineae bacterium | reverse complement strand
CGGCTTCGCCGCTGCAAAAACCCTTCGTTCCCTTCTCCAAAAGCATTTTTGAGAGTCGGAGTAGAGCCTTTAGGCGGGTTGGGGGGCTGGCGAACCGGCTAAAACCTCTACTCCAAGGGACTCGGATAGACATTTCAGGGGGGCGAAATGTAGGGGTCACCTTCGGCGGGCTTGAGGGCTTCTTGCAACTGGGCCATCAGCATGGGTTCGGGTATGGCCCCCTCGATGTGGATCTTCTCATTGATGACGATGCGCGGCACTCCCCGGACGTTGTACTTGATGGCCAGATGCGGGAATTCCATGGCTTCCACCGCATCGGCGCGGACGTTGTCGCTGGCAATGGCCAGTTTGTGAGTCAGGCGCACGGCCTGGGGACAATACGGTCAGGTAGGGGTGACAAAGACCTGGAAGTGCAGGGGCTCTGTGATTCCGGCCAGGACCTCTCTGGTGGCCGGCAACAGTTCTACCTCCCCCCTGGAGACATCAATGATGTCCTCGATGAAAGAACTGAACTCGAAGCCCGAGGGGATGCCATAATAGCGGATCCCATAATCTTTCTCGCCCAGGATAGCAATGGCCGGGATCTTGTCCACTCTGTACTCCTCCACCTTCTCCTTGTCAATGGCAAAGTTGTAGACCTCAAGCTCGATTTTGTCGGAGAGGGCGGCTACCTCCTCCATCAACTGGCGGGTTTCGGCGCAGAATTCACACTCAAAGACCTGGGTAAAGTTCACCAGCTTGACCGGGTTGACCAGCTCTGCCTGGAAGCGCGTCTTGACCGTTTCCTTATCTCTGTCTGGCAGCAGGGGCATCATCTACCTCCTCGTTAACTAAAGGGCAACTGTTTTAGCGGCAACTGGCACAGGTCCGGGCGTCTACTATCTCCAGCACCAGGGGCTTCATCGCCTCCACCAGCTTGTCTTGAGGCACGTCGGCCACCTTGATGGTGATCAGGCGGTTGGTAGGGTCCTCCCCCAGGAACGTGCCCAGGGAGATGATGTTGCCTCCCAGGTCGGCGATGGCGCGTGTAATCTCGGCCAGGACGCCCGGTTGTTCGGGGACCAGGAGGCTCAGGCGCACCCCCATGTCTCTGGCCCCCAGGATTTCGATGAAGAGCTTGAAGAGGTCGCTCTCGGTGATAATGCCTACCAGTTTTCCATCGCGCACCACCGGCAGGCTACCGATCTTGTTGTCGGCCATGATGCGGGCTGCCTCTTCCAAGGGGGTGTATTCGGACACGGTGATGACATCCCTGGTCATAATCTCTCTCACCGTTATTTGGGCGAGAAGGTAGTGGATCTCGTGAATGCTCAGGGAAGTTACCGGCGAGGGAGAGGCATACAACAGGTCCCTTTCAGAGACGATGCCGACCAGTTTGCCTTTCTTGTCGAGAACCGGCAGGCGGCGCACCTTATGGTCTCGCATGAACTTCAGAGCCCGAAGAATCGGCATATCCTCGGTAATGGTAATGGGGTGTTTGGACATTCTCTCATGGACCAGCATTTTCATTCTCCTCTGCTGCTCATTCCCTACCGGCTACGTTCCTCGTTTTCTGACGTAGACCCGGTATTCTCCATTTTTTTCTTCGATTCCCAGAAACTCGTGGCCTGTGCTCTCACACCAGGCCGGTATGTCGGTGACAATACCTTTGTCATCGGCTATGATTTCCAGCACCTGGCCCACTTCCAGTTCCTTGATTTTGTCTGTGGTTTCGATGATGGGCATTGGGCAGTATAGCCCCATGCAATCCAAGATGGCGTCGGCTTCCATCGCTTCCTCCCTCATCAGCTATCAGCCATCAGCTAAATGAACAAATTGACTGTGCCCTTGCGGGCCTCACCCAGGAAGGTGGCTGCTCCGGCAAAGCTGTCCACCTCGGGGATGAAGGCGTCCTCTCCCAGGCCCATGACCCCCATGGTGGTGGTACAGGCCACAAACTTGACCCCCAGCCGCTTGGCCGTGGCGATCATGTCTTCCAACGAGGGCATCCGCACCTCACCCATCAGCTTTTTCATCATCCATGTGCCCAGGCCAAACATGTGGAATTTGCTGAGGGGCAGGCGTTGACTGCCGCCGCGGTTCATCCAATTGAGCATCCTGCGCATCAGGCCTTTGCTCTGCAGGGAACCCCGGTTCTTCTTGATAACGTTCAGGCCCCAGAAGGTGAAGAACATGGTGACATCCATCCCCATGCCGGCCGCAGTAGTGGCAATGTTGAAACTGGCCAGGGCTTTGTCCAGTTCACCGCTAAAAACCACGATGGTTACTTTTTCTTTCTCAGCCATAGTCCCTCTTTCCCACCTTTACTTTTCTACTTTGACTCCACACTCGGGACATTTCTCCGTGCCCTTGGGCAGCGCTGCGCCGCATTCGGGGCAGAAGTCCAACTCGGCGCCACAGACCCGACAGGTGGGATCCCGTTCCTCCAGAGCGCTGTCACAGAAGGGGCAGACACATTCCTTCTCCGGTGCGGGTTCTACCTCCTTAATCCTGACCGGCTCCCGGGCTCCCTTGATCCTGGATTCATAATCCTCAATAGCCTTGTGCAAGGCGTCGGCTCCCAGATTGGAACAGTGCATCTTGTTGGGGGGCAGGCCATCCAACTCGGTAGCTACGTCCTTGTTGGTCAGCTTCTTGGCCTCTTCCAGGGTCATCCCTTTGGCCATTTCGCTGACCATGCTGGAGACGGCGATGGCCGCGCCGCAGCCGAAGGTCTTGAACTTGACGTCGCTGAGGCGCCCGTTATCCACTTTGATGTAGAAAGCCATCATGTCGCCACACACGGGGTTACCTACCAGACCCACCCCGTCAGCGTCGGGTATCTCCCCCACGTTGCGGGGATTCATGAAATGGTCCATTACTTTCTCACTATATGTTGGCATTCAGTTCCTCCCTTCACATTTCACGCTTATATAAAGGCGACATCTGCCGCAGCCTCTCCACGATGGGCGGCAAGACCTCGGCCACGTAATCCACATCCTCGCTGGTGTTGCCTTCACCCAGGGTAAAGACCAGCGACCCCTGGGCCAGGGCGGCCTCCACACCAATGGCCATCAGCACGTGGGAAGCCTTGAGCGCGCGCGAGGTGCAGGTGGAGCCGCTGGAGGCCGCCACGCCCTGCATGTTGAGCATGAGCAGCATGGATTCGCCTTCGATGAATTCTATGCAGACGCTCACGTGGCCGGGCAGGCGCAGGGTGGGATGTCCTGTCAGATAGACCCGGTCCATCTCGGATGTCAGGCGCTGGATCAGGCGATCGCGCAGGGGGATCAGCCTCTCTGCCCGCTCGGCCAGGCTCTCTTTAGCCAGTTCGGCGGCTACGCCCAGCCCCACGATGGCCGGCACGTTCTCCGTCCCGGCGCGGCGACCCCGCTCCTGGATGCCGCCGTCAATGAGGGGCATGAGGCGGATGCCCTTCTTGATGAAGAGGGCTCCTGTACCCTTAGGGCCGTAGAACTGGCTGCCTGCCAAGCTGAGCAGGTCCACCCCCAATGCCTGCACATCCACAGGGATATGGCCTACCGAGGCCACGGCATCGGTGTGGAAAACGACCCCCTTCGCCTTTTTCTTGACAGCCTGGACAATCTCGGCCACGGGTTCGATGGTGCCGATTTCGTTGTTGGCGTGCATCACCGAGACCAGGGTCGTGTCGTCGCGGATGGCCGCTACCACGTCATCGGGATTCACCAGGCCGTGCCGATCAACAGGCACCTGCGTGACCTCAAAACCCAGCTTCTCCAAGGTCTGGGCCGCATTGAGCACCGACTGGTGCTCGATGGCCGAGACGACGATGTGCCGACCCTTCTCACGGTTCATCAGGGCAATGCCTTTCACAGCCATATTGTTGGCCTCACTGCCGCTGGCGGTGAAGTAGATTTCGTCGGGCTTGGCGCCGATCAGGTCGGCGACCTTGGCCCGCGCCGCCTCTACCGCTTCCCGGGGGCCTTCACCGAAGCTGTGCAGGCTTAGCGGATTGCCAAACTGCTCTCGCAGATAAGGCAGCATGGCCTCTACCACCTTGGGATGGACCGGGGTGGTAGCGGCGTGATCGAGATAGACTTTTCTCATTTACTACTCCCGTTTATCTTTCCGATTTTTCGACAACCGGGGATGCGATCGTGGAATCGAAGCGCCCTCCACAGTCCGCGCTCCGTTGGGCTTCAAAGGCACAGGCTTCGCAGCAGTAAGCCTTTTCGCCACGCCACACCGGGTTGGGTCCCAATTCTTCGCCACAGTTGTCGCACCTTTCGGCTCTGCTCAGGGCGGGCTTCTTCGCGTTCATCCTTCAACCCCCTTCTTATCTGGGGATACCCTCCCGCCTTTCAGGGGCAGGTTTTTGCCGGGTGGCTTAGACGTTCACACCCGGGCTGAAAGAGCGAAGCTCCTTCGACAGGCGTGTTATAGTGAAGGACACCGCCTGCGAGCTGACACCACAAAAACCTACCCTTGTGAGGCTCTCCCTTCTCCCAGGGTTGGGAGAAGGGGGGAGGAGGGTCAAAAGGGGCTAAAATTGGCGGTATTTTTCCCTGGCTGCCCCACAGACAGGGCACCTGGCCGGCGCTTCGCCGATGACCGTGTGCCCACAGACAGGACAGACGAAAACCGGCGCAGCCTGGATGTCTCTGCCCGTTGCCACCATCTTTTTGGCTTCATCGTACATCGCCTCATGGATTTTTTCCGCTTCCAGGGCATAGTGAATGCTGCGCATGGCCCCTTTCTCTTCCTGGAGTTTGGCCACGGCGTTGAAGGCGGGATACATCTCGGTGTTCTCGTAGTTCTCACCCTCGATGGCCACCCCCAGGTTGGCCACCGTATCGCCGATGCCGCCTAACTCGCGCAAATGGTTGGTGGCGTGGACCAGTTCGGCGAAGGAGATGGCCCGGAACAGTCGCGCCACTTCAGGGTAGCCTTCCTCTTCGGCTTTGTCAGCAAAGATGGCGTATTTCATATGGGCCTGGCTTTCGCCAGCAAAAGCTGCTTTGAGATTTTCTTGGGTCATTTTCCTCATAAGTGACATTACCTCCTTTGAATGCATTGAAATGTAGGACAAACTTAAGTTTGTCCTCGTCTGGGTTCAGGACAGGCTCTGGGCCAACACTTTCAGGTCCAGGCTTTCGTCCAGCAATTGTTCGCCATAAGCGGACACGTCGCGTCCGGTGGCAATCAACTGCTTCAATGGTTGGACGTTTCGCGTGTCGCCCAGCAGGATGGCACCGATGAGCTTGCCATTCCGTAACGCCAGCCGCCGGTATATCCCGGCTGAAGGGTCTGCCCGCCTCAAGATGACGCTCCCATCTCCTGAAGCTGTTGCGTCGCCCAGGCAGGTCAGGTCAATGCCGACAACCTTGAGCGTGGTGGCGGGCACGGTGCCACTGTAGACGGTGGGCGAAGGTCTCTGACCGGGCCCAACCATGTTCGCCGCCGCCGTCTGGGCCTGCTCGATGGCCGCGGGGATGAGGCCGTAGACGACCCCCTCGAACTCGGCCACATCACCGGCGGCGTAGATGTCGGCGGCGCTGGTGCGCAGTTGCCCGTCCACGACTACGCCGTGGTGCACCTCCAATCCGGCTTCCCGCGCCAGCTCGACACGGGAGCGGATGCCGGTGGCAATCAACACCAGCTCACCTTCCACTACACGGCCGTCCTCAAGTCCTACACCCGCCACGCGCTCAGGGCCCAGGATGGTCTCAATGGCCACGCCAGTCAGGAAGTGCAGTCCCATCGCCTCCAGGCGGGCCTGTAAAAACTGGGCCCCTTCGGCGTCCAACTGGCGGGGTAACAGATGCGGCCCGCACTCGATGACTGTTACGTCCAGCCCCAAAGAAAGCAACGCCCGGGCTGTCTCCAGCCCCAGTAGCCCGCCGCCGATGACCACCGCCCGGCGCACATTCTGGGCGTAAGCCCTCATCGCTCGTGCGTCGTCAAGGGTGCGCAGGGTAAAGACACCAACTTTGTTGGTACCAGCAAAGGGTGGCACAAAGGGTTGTGCCCCGGTGGCCAGCAGCAGGCGGTCGTAGTCTATGCTGTCCCCATTGGCCAAAGTCAACCGATGCTCTACCGGGTTCAGTACAGTCGCCCGCACCCCAAGATGCAACTGTATGCCCTTCGCCGCATACCATTCCGGCGGTCTGAAGTAAAGCGCCTGTTGCTCAATTTCACCGGCCAAGAACTCCCACAGTCGTGGACGCTGATAGTAGGGATAGGGTTCTTCGCCAAAGATGTGCACTGCTGCAGCAGGATCGGCTTGGACGAGGCTCTGCGCGGCTGTCACCCCGGCCACGCCGTTACCGACAATAACATACTGCCGCACTGTTGGCTTATTCTACCTTCTCAAACATGTCTTTGCCTGCGCCACATTCGGGGCAGACCCAGTCGTCGGGCAGGTCCTCAAAGGGCGTGCTGGGGGGAATACCGCTATCGGGGTCGCCCACTGCCGGGTCGTAGATGTAGCCACAAGCCATACATTCCCACTTGTCCATGCCCTCGCCTCCTTTTATTTATTAACAGCAGGGCTTCCTTGAAAAGTCCCATAGCGTGCTTTCATGGATGATTCGTAGCCTGGCTACGGTCGTTCAACCAGATATAAAAAAATCAGCCGGAACGAGGTCTATCTCTGAGTGGCCAGTGCCTGGAGTATACTCTGTGCAATCAGGCTTCCCGCAGCAGCGCGGGGCGTGCCGGCCTTGAGCGGATTGGCCTGCCCTCCCATCAGAGTGCCTATCAAGGCCTGACTCGTGGCCGTAGCCGTGTCGGCGCCGGACTGTTTGGCCTGCAAGAAAGCCAGACCGGCAGGGAGCAACGTGTTCAGCACGTCGTCCAAGCCTAATTCATTGTCCTGCAGCGGTTGTTCACTGGCCATCCCCAAGACTTGATCGAGTACGCTGCCGCCAGCCTGGGGTTGCGGCTGATGGCCCTCGGATGGGATCGTGGCCAAGAGCGACTGAACCAGGGACACAACATCGTTGCTATCCAGGCTGGAGCGGCCCTGGAACTGCTCGGCGGCCTGGCTCAGACCCCTGGCGTAGTACTGACTGGTACCGCCGCGCCCATGCGGCTGTAGCCGTTGGCTGGCATATCCGAGCGCCTCAGCAGGCGTCTGCGAGCTTTTTTTCCTGGAGTGCCTCTGTGATCAGACGCAGGTTTTCAATCATGTTATCGCCGTGGTTGCCGTTTTGTCCGTCCAAGGCGTTGATCTCCTGGCGCTGGGTCTAGTCTCCAGCGCCGCTCCAAACAGATCGTTGAGTTCAAATGTAGGTTGGCTTATCAGTTGCCTCCTCTTCCTAGATCTTCTTGACCTTCTTGGTCTGGTTTCATCTCAGGACGCGCTTCTGGTAGGCGGCGGGCCCCATCTCGAGCGGGGCCGACCATCGGGTTGTGGGCCCGCCGCCTCTTAGCTACTGACTACAAATCTTTGATAAGGGTGGCCACGAGGAGTAGCACAAATGCCACCACCACTATCCAGAAGGCGAATCCAGATAGCACAGGTATTGTCACTAGGTGAGCCAGAACGCCGACCACCCCAATGACTAGGGCAACCCACCAGGTGACTTGTTTGGGAGCACTAAGTTCCATCTTACACCCTCCTTTTGCGATCTGTGTTTAGTTGGTCAGACGACTCTGCCGGCCCCGTGGCCTATGGCCAGTCGCAGAGAGCGCCCCGAGCACCTCTCCTCGCCAGTCTAGTACGCCTAAACCGAATTTCTGCCCCATCGTGACTGGCATTACACGGTGTCCAATCCTGCACACAATGAGTAGGGTCAGGCATTGAGCGAGGTAGTGTGTACCTATTTAGATGCAGTTTTGGCTGGCAGCATCCCAGTAATACGATTTTCTCTCCAAGCGCTGATCTAGTAGGTGATCACACGAGGCAGTCGCTTGGCCTGCTCGATCCAATCGCCCACCTGAGCCTGGTTTGGCAGTTGGCGAACCAGCTTCTTTTCCTGGTTGATGGCAACCAGCTTCTGGTGGAGATTCTCAGGATTTCGCTGTGCCAACTCGGGTACAGTGTCAACCCCTGCCGCTTCCAACAAGTCGGCATACTCTTCACCAACACCTTTGATACGAAAGAGATCAATGTGATTGACCCATTGCAGTATCAATGTTTCACTGATGCCTGTTTTCTCGGCGATTTCCTTGCGACCTTGTGGCGATGCGCCTTTTTCCAGGAGCGCTTGCGTGGTTGCGATACCCGCCTCTTGTAGCTTTTGGGCGTAGACTTCTCCAATGCCTTCTACCTTCACTAGATTTGCCATCGTGACCCTCCTTGTTTTTAGAATTCTTTGTAGATGATATCCTCGTAGAGGATTTCTACCTTGTTTTTGTGTCCCAGTTCTTCCTGGGCCAGGAACTGGAACAGGTCTTTTATGGCCTCACTCATGGCAAGTCCGGCCATGAGATTGTAGAATTCGTGGGCATTCTTCTCACGCTGCATGGCGATCAGCAGCACATCCTGGATGGTGGCATCCGCATCGAGAGGTGGGGCCACCAGGTAGTCGGCCAGCTTCAGGTCCTGGATCTTCTGGCTTTGTTGCGCGGCGATAATCTGCCCGGTGTCACTGGTCAGCAACTCTTCCAGCCTCGCCTTGTGCTTGACCTCCTCGCCGGCCAACTCGTTCAGCATGTCCTTGACGTGGGGGAGTTCCACCATTTCGCCGGCTGCAGTGTAAAAGCGGTAGGCGTCCTCCTCGACCTGGATGGCTCGCTGTATGATCCCCTCTACTGTCAGATGTTCCTCCGGCATATCAGCTCCTTTCACTCTGCCCAACTGCCTGTGGTGGCCAGATGCTCGTAATTGAGCATCAACCGCTCAAAGTGACCCCGTTCGGCGTCGGCCAGGTATTCGTACATGCGTTTGCCGTTGGGGTCTGCCGTCTTTTCGACCATCTCGCGGTAGAGCTCAAAGCTCTTGTGTTCGATTTGCAAGGCAAAAAGCAGAGCGTCCAGATCGCTGTCATCGGGCCGCACGATTTCCCCGCATACCTTTTCACTCTGGGGGAAGATAAGGTCGGCCAGGTTGGCTTTGACCTCGGTAATACCTTCGGGGGACACCCAACCTTTTCCCTGGGTGAAAGCGTCGAGTTGACGGCGGAGGATGCGTTCGTGGATCACTTCGTCGTCGGCCAGAGAGCGGAACATTTCAGCCCCCTTAGGATTGGTAGTACACTCTGCCGCTTTCAGGTAGAAGCTTTGGCCTTCTATTTCGAGCGCAATAGCCTGATTCAGTGCGGCCAAGGCAGCCTGATTTTCTATACTCATGATTCCCCCCTCCATCACCTGAAATACTTTGACGCGGACTACCTCGAACTTTCGGTATCATGGGGTGAGATACAATGGGCGCAGTAACCATAGATCGTCACATCGTATCGCACTGGACAGAAATCCTCACCGCATTGAAACAGAGATTTAAGCCCCTTGAAATCCCCGGAGACGTCTTCAATCCGCCCGCACTCCAGACAGACCCGGTGAGCGTGATTCTCCTGCGAGATCTCGTAGCGTCGTACCCCATGGCCCACGTCGAGCTCACATAGTTCCTGCATCTCGACCAGCTCGTGCAGGGTGTTGTAGACGGTGGCCAGAGAAAGGTCTGGCAGCCGCTCCTTCACCAGTTCATGGATTTGCTCGGCCGTGGGGTGGGAGGCGTTCTCTGTCAGGGCTGCCAGAATGGCCCGCCGTTGGGGGGTCATCTTATAGCCCTGTTCTTTGAATTTCCGAACGAGTTCTTCAAATCGGGACATAGACCTGTTCCTGCTTTAGAATTATTATAAACCAATAATTCAATTTTGTCAAGAGGCGGCTGCTCTGCTCACCACTGCGCCAGGGCGCGAACTCACGGTGACGGCTATCCTCCTGCCAGTTTGAGGTCCAGCCCGTTTGTCGAGAAGAACCATTCTACATTTCATTGTACTGCCTTAGCGATCCCCTGTCTATGACTTTAGTCTCACTTGCTCCCCCAATTTTATCTCAGTTCTCCACCGTTTCTCCGTTGAGGTGGCCCACCCCGCTGTCAAGGAGGGCTTTTGTCTTTCTAGGCATAGGGTGGTATAATAGGAGTTGAAAACGATGCCCGGCATCTTTGGGGGTGATGGCTATGGCAAGCCCCATCAGATTCTCGAAAAAACCTCAACTCAAGAGTCCCTGCCTGATTGCCGCCTGGTCCGGCATGGGTGGTGTCGCTTTGATAACTGCCAACTACCTCCGGCAGAAACTGGGAGCCAAGGAGTGCGGAGAGATATTGCCCTACGATTTCTTCTCGCCTGCCGAGGTGCTGATCAAGGATTACGTGATCCAAGCCCCCGCTTTTCCAGGCAACACGTTCTACTTCTGGGATCAAGGAGAGCATCATGACCTGTTGATCTTTATTGGGGAAGACCAGCCTCAGCGGGGATGGGAATTTGCCCACCGGGTCCTGGATGTGGCCGAGGAGTTTCAGGTCCGGAGGATCTATACCTCTGCGGCCTTTCCGTTATGGATGCACCATTCCAGGGAGCCGCGTGTCTGGGGGACAGCGACCAACGCCCAATTGGTGGAATACCTGAAGGCCTACGGCGTCTTGCCGATGGGGGAGGGCAGCATTGGGGGGTTGAATGGATTGTTGCTGGGGGTAGCCCGGCAGAGAGGAATGGAAGGCGTCTGCCTCTTGGGAGAGATGCCCATCTATGCTACCCGCATCGCCAATCCCAAGGCAGCTCAAGCTGTCCTCGAGGTTTTGACTCAAATGTTGGGCATCGAAGTGGATTTGAGAGGTTTGACGGCTATGGCGGAACAGATAGAGCCCAGCATGGAGCAGTTGTACGGGCTCCTGTCTGAAGAGGCCAAAGAGACTATTGCTCGCTTTGAAGACCTGGCGGCCAGTCCCGAGACGCCCCTCGAAGCTGACCAGGAGCTCTTTGACGAGATAGAACGGTTTCTGAGAGAACAGCGGGAGAAGGGAGAGGAGTTTTGAACAGAACCGCTTCGACGTGCTTGGCTGAGCGGCTCTCATCCGTGAAGGCTGGTTCCCCAATGCCGAGGCATTGAAATCGCACCCTGCCTCGGCGTCCAACGGTAACGGCTGACTTAGGAAAGCCGCCCTGTGCTCAGGGCGGCTCTTTAGTTGAGCACAGAACATGGGCGGGCTTGCAAGCCCGACCTCCCCCACTCTCCCCGACCTGCTGCGCAGGCTCCGTGCAATGGCAGGTTGACAAAATCCTGGGGCGTGATATAATTTCTATGAAACCATTTCGGCCCAGGCCAAGGAAGGAGGTGGTAACCGGGTTCCGAACCGTATGCTAACCTCAAATCCAAATAAGAGGAGGAAGTAAGATGAAAAACGTTGGTTGGAACAAATTGACGGCGTGGGTTATGCTGATTACCCTGCTCATCCCTCTGCTGGCTGCCTGTGCTCCCACCCCTGCACCTCCGGCGGCCACACCAGCACCCCCTACGCCCGTCCCGCCTACCCCTGCCCCGGCCAAGCCCAAGGTTGTCACTATCACCTTTACCCAGGAACCCGACAACCTGAACCCCCTGTATACCAGCATGTGGTTCGCCCTGACCTTGCGTGACCTCTATCTGGCCAATGGGCTGCTGACCTACAACGACAAGAACGAGCCCATCCCCTGGATCGCCAAAGAGATCCCCAGCCTGGAGAACGGTGGCATCTCAGCCGATGGCAAAACGATCACCTACAAACTGCGCGAGGACGTCAAGTGGTCCGATGGGACGCCGCTCACCGCCGAGGACTATGTATTCACCTGGCAGATGATCATGAGCGACAAGAACACCGTCCAGAGCCGTGATCCCTTCGATGTGCATGTGGAAAAGGTCGAGGCTCAAGACCCTCACACCCTGGTGGTCACTTTCAAAGAGCCTTATACTCCCTGGCAGGCCAAGATCTTCAGCAACGTGAACGCGACCAACGCTCTGCCCAAACACATCCTGGAGCCGGTCTTTCAAAAGGATGGCACGCTGGACAACGCCGACTGGAACCGCAACCCCACCGTTAGCGTTGGCCCCTTCCTGTTCAAAGAGTGGGAATCGGGCAGCCACCTGGTCTTCGAGGCCAACCCGGACTTTTGGCTGGGCCGGCCCAAGTTGGACCAGATCTTCATCCGCATCGTGCCTGACGATGCGGCGCAGGTGGCCGCTCTCAAGGCCGGCGATAGCGACATCGGCGTGTTCATCGCCTACTCCGACATGCCTGACCTGGAGAAGCTGGGTACCTTGGATTTGGTGAAGCAATCATCCGGCTACAAGGAGTCCTGGTTCTTTAACCTGAGCAGCCGGGAAGACAAGACCAAGGGCCACCCGGCCTTGCAGGACCCGAACGTGCGACGGGCCATCGTCATGGCTGTTGACCGTGACAAAATCTGTCAGGACCTGCTCTATGGCCGGACCAAGCCGGCCCTCACCTTCTGGGATGGCACACCCTATGCCAACCCCAACATTAAGCCCATCCCCTACGATCCAGAGGGGGCCAGGAAACTCCTGGATGAGGCCGGCTGGAAGGTGGGCGCCGACGGCATCCGCGAGAAGGATGGCGTGAAGCTCAAGTTGCGCTACGCCACCACCACCCGCGAGGTGCGCAAGAACACCCAGGTCATCGTCCAGCAGATGTGGAAAGAGGTAGGCATTGACTCTGAGCTGATCAACCACTCTCCTGACATCTTTTGGAACAGCTACGGTGATGGAGGGCCCATCGCCACCGGCCAGTACGACGTTGCCGAGTGGTCTACCTGCCCGTGGTTCCCCGATCCAGACACGACTACCTGGATGTGCAAGGAAGTCCCTTCGGACGAGAACCCGGTGGGGGAAAACTGGCAGTTCTTATGCGATGAGGAGCTCGATGAGCTTTTTACCAAACAGGCCACCACGGTAGACCCCCAGGCCCGGATCCAGTTGTTCTATCAGATCGCGGAGATCATCGCCGACAAAGTGTACTGGGTGAGCGTCTGGGATGACCCTGATTGGTGGTCAGTCAGCAAGAAGCTCCAGAACGTGAGGTTCTCCGGCGCCACGCCGTTCTGGAACAGCTACGAGTGGGACAAGGTGGAATAGTTCTCACCTCACCCCAACCCCTCCCCTCTCCCTGGGAGCCCGTCGGAGAGACATTCTGGAGTGGAGGCTTCAGCCGGAATCTGGCCATTGCACCGG
>JBBIJG010000020.1:6519-13238 GCA_037446095.1 Caldilineae bacterium | reverse complement strand
GACCTGCTCATCATGCGCCTGGCCGACATCACCCTGGCTTTCCCATCCATTGTTTTGGCTCTGGCTATCGCTTCCGTGCTGGGCCCCAGCCTGAAAAACGCCCTGATCGCCATGATCCTGGTGTGGTGGCCGGAGTACGCCCGGTTGATGCGTGGGCAGGTGCTCAGCGTCAGGAACAACGAATACGTGACCGCTGCCCGGTCTATCGGCGTGTCAAGCGGCCGTATCCTGACTCGCCACATCATTCCCAACACCAGCGCACCGATTGTCGTCAAAGCCTCGTTAGATGCAGGCAGCGCCATCCTGACTGTCGCTGCTCTCAGTTTCATCGGCCTGGGAGCCGTACCCCCGACTCCCGAATGGGGGACTATGATCTCGATGGGCCGCTTCAAGTTCTACAACTGGTGGCTGACCACTTTCCCCGGCCTGGCCGTCCTCAGCGTCGTCCTCGGATTCAATTTCCTGGGCGATGGCCTGCGAGATGCCTTTGACCCCCGGTTGCGAGAGATGTAAGTTTCGAGGGAGCGGGTCGGAGATATGAAATATTCTGGGAGGTCATCCATTGAAAACACAAAATGTACTGGAAGACATAGGGGTGATTGATCTCACCCAGGCTCTGGCTGGCCCCTATTGCACGATGATGTTGGGCGATCTGGGAGCCGATGTCATCAAGGTGGAGATGCCCGGCAGCGGCGATATGGCGCGGGGATGGGGGCCGCCTTTCCTGGAAGGGGAGAGCGCTTATTTTCTCTCCGTCAACCGTAACAAACGGAGCCTTACCCTGAACCTTAGAGCGAGGGAGGGCGTGGCCATTCTGCACCGGCTAGTAGAGAAAGCCGACGTGTTCGTGGTCAACCAACCTCGCCTCGAGTCGCTTAAAAAGATGGAGATTGATTATGACACGCTCCGCAGCCTCAATCCCCGCCTGGTCTATTGTTCCATCACCGGCTACGGCATGACCGGGCCCTATGCTGGCCGGGGGGGTTACGATATTGTGACCCAGGGTGAATCGGGCCTGATGAGTATCACCGGCGAGCCCGAAGGGAGGCCCATCCGTTATCCTATCCCCATTGCTGACGTCACGGCCGGCATCTACAGCGCCTTTGCCGTTGTAGCCGCCCTCCTGGTTCGGGAGCGGACAGGCGAGGGTCAATTCCTGGACATGACGCTTCTGGAATCCCAGGTGGCCTGGTTGACTAACGTGGCCGGAGGATACTTTGCCACGGGCCAACGTCCACCGCGCCTGGGCAATGCCCATCCTAATATCGTGCCCTATCAGCCTTTTAAGGCTAAAGACAAGTACATCATCGTAGGGGTAGGGACGGAAAGGCTGTGGGAACGTTTCTGCCACTTTTTGGGCATTGAGGATACCATTATGGTAGATCCGAGGTTTGCCACCAATCGGGATCGGATTGAACACCGGGCCGAGCTCATTCCCCTTCTGGACGAAATCATCGGCACCCAGGAAGCCGAGTTCTGGCTCTCGAAGTTCAGGGAGGCCGAGATCCCTTGCGGCCCCATCAATTACGTTGATGAGACGCTCAATGACCCCCAGGTGCGGGCTCGAGGGATGATCGTTGAACTGGAGCACCCCTTGATTGGGACCGTCCGCTCCCTGGGCAATCCCCTGAGGTTCTCCGCCACGCCTGTCACCTATCGTCTGCCGCCACCTACCCTGGGCCAACACAACAAAGAGATTTTGGCCGGGCTGGGATACACGGAAGTTGAGCTGGAGAGGCTGCGCGCAGAAGGAGTGATCTGACCTGAGCCACAACAGAGGGGGAGAGGTGCTGCAAGCTGTGTCCGTCGGCCAACCAGCCATGATCCTGTTGGAAAAGGGGTTCGTCGGGAGTATCCTCAGCCTCTTCGCTCAAGCCTGCAACCTGGTCAATGCGCAGGGAGAGGTGATCGCGCTTGTTGGCCGAGCGGTAGGCAGCGGGCCTCTAAACATTGTCCTCGAAAACGGGGCCGGCTTTCTTTCGAGAGACCTGGCGACAGGCTTGCCTGTGGAAGGCGATGGGCATAGCATCCGACTTGGGAAAGCTTTGACCGTCAACCTGAGCGGGGCAGAAATTTGGGAACCCCGGCTGGAAGGGACCGGGCTCCTGGATGAGCCTGGATGGAAGGCCAATCTGACCGTCTTGTACCATCACCTGGTCTCTCAGGCCCCCCCAGAGAGTCTGGCTTACCTTCTGGTCCCCGGCTCAGCGGGGAGATGGAGCGTACAATCTGCCTGCCGGGAGGCGGCGCGGAGGGCCATGGCAAGGCTTCTGGTGGCGTTGCAAATGGGGGATCGCCAGGGGATTACCGCTGGCGCTGCGGCTCTGGCGGGCCTGGGGCCAGGGCTTACGCCGGCGGGCGATGACTTCCTTCTGGGTTTAATGGTTGGCCTGCGAATGGGACCCCCAGGCCTGAAAGAAAAGGAGCTATCCATTGCGGAGACCTGCCAGATCATCTACAAGACCGCAGCCGAAAGGACAAACCTGTTGAGCAGGGCTCTGCTGCGCAGTGCCGGAGAGGGCCTGTTCAGTGAGGCCTGGCACATCTTGCTGGCAACGCTGAGACAAGGCAAAGCCGATGAGGTGAGGGAAGCCGCGGACCGCATCCTGGGTTTTGGTGGAACCTCGGGCGCCGACGCTTTGGCCGGGTTCTTGTCGCTGTGGAGTTGAGAGCATGACCTCTATCGAATCCAATATCGAGGAACTGAAGAGACTAAGAGAGGAAGCCAGTCTCGGCGGAGGGGCAAAACGCATCGAGGCTCAACACGCCAAAGGCAAGCTGACGGCCAGAGAAAGACTGGCCTTGCTGCTCGATGAAGGCACTTTCCAGGAAGTGGATCCGTTCCTCACCCACCGCGCCACCGAGTTCGGCATGGCTGAGGAAAAGTATTGGGGTGACAGTGTGGTGGCCGGCTATGGCAAGATTGATGGACGGCGGGTCTGTGTCTACGCTCAGGACTTTACCGTCTTCGGCGGTTCCTTCTCTGAGGCTCAGGCCATGAAAGTCTGCAAAGTGATGGACCTAGCCCTACAGGGAGGGCTGCCGGTCATCGGTCTCAACGACTCGGTCGGGGCCCGCATCCAGGAAGGGGTGCGCAGCCTGGCCGGCTATGCCGAACTCTTCTGGCGCAACACCCAGGCCTCAGGGGTTATCCCTCAGATTTCGGTCATGATGGGTCCTTGCGCCGGGGGTTCGGTCTACTCCCCCGGCCTGACCGACTTTATCATCATGACCAAGGGCATCAGCCACATGTTCATCACCGGCCCGGAGGTGATCAAGACGGTCACAGGTGAGGAGGTGGATTTCGAGACCCTGGGCGGCGCCATAACCCATACGACGATCAGCGGGGTGGCTCACTTTGCCGCCGACAACGAACAACAGGCCCTGACCTTGACCAGGAGACTTCTCAGTTACCTGCCTTCCAACAATATGGAAAACCCGCCTTACACGGAACCGAAGGATGACCCCTGGCGCATGGACAAGGCCCTGGATTCTATAGTGCCGGCCGATCCCACGTTACCTTATGACATGAAAGAGGTCATCGAGCGGGTCTTTGACCGGGGCAGTTTCTTGGAGGTGCAGGAGCATTTCGCCCGGAATGTCATCGTCGGCTTTGCCCGCCTGCACGGCTACGTGGTAGGCATCGTGGCCCAACAGCCCATGACCCTGGCGGGGGTACTGGACATCAACGCCTCGGACAAGATCGCCCGTTTCGTGCGCTTCTGCGATTGCTTCAATATCCCTCTCATCACGTTCGTTGATTCGCCCGGCTTTCTACCCGGCACCGCTCAAGAGCACGGAGGTATCATCCGGCACGGGGCCAAGATTGTCTACGCCTACTCCGAGGCTACGGTGCCCAAAATCTCCGTCGTCACCCGCAAAGCTTATGGCGGGGCTTACATCGTGATGAGTAGCAAATGCATCCGTACCGACTTCTGTTACGCCTGGCCTTCAGCCGAGATCGCCGTGTTGGGAGCGGAGGGAGCGGTCAACATCCTCTTTCGGCAGGAGATTGCGGCTGCCAAGGACCCAGAGGCGGAGCGTCGGCGATTGATCGCGGAATACCAGAACAAGTTTGGCCGGCCCTATGTGGCAGCAACCTCCGGCTACATTGACGATGTCATTATGCCGAGGGAGACCAGGCCCCGCCTCATCGCTGCTTTGGAATTGCTCAAGGACAAGCAGGCCAGCCTTCCACCCAAGAAGCACGGCAATATGCCGGTCTGATCGGAGGATCCCTTTGGGTAGTACTCTCTGGCAAGGACTGGTGATCACCGTCACAGGCATGGGCCTGGTCTTTCTGGCCCTGGGCATCCTGGTGCTGGCTATGATAGCCCTGGACAGGCTGTTTCGGCCCAAGGCCGAAGAGGCGCTGGAGACAGGAGCCTCAGAGGAACCCTCGGCGGAGGAGGTTGTGGCCATCACCGTGGCCCTGGCCAGCCTGTTGACCAGGGAAGAGGCTCGGGTTGGGGACCGGCAGCTCGGCTCGGCCCTGAGGGATGGCCCTGGTGCCTGGAGCATCGTCGGACGGGGGCAGCACTTGTCGGTAAGAAAGAGCAGAAGAGCATGAAGGGGCAGAGTTTGAGAATCATCGTCAATGGCAAGCCTTACCTGGTGGAAGTAGGTGACCTGACGGCTTCACCTATCTGGGTACGGGTCAACGGCAAGCCCTTCAACGTAAAGATTGAATCGCTCCAGGAGTCTCCGTTGGAGGGCCTTGAAGAGCGTGGAGCAGCCATGCCATCGCCAACCCGGGTATCAGCGGAGGCCGCTGCGGGTCTGGAATCCTCGGTTAAGGAGGTCATCGCCCCCATGCCGGGCAACATCATGGACATCCGGGTGAGGGTGGGCGACCGCGTGAGCTACGGGCAGGAACTCTGCCATCTGGAAGCCATGAAAATGAAAAACAGCATCCGCTCACCGCGCGAGGGAGTCATTGCCGCCGTGAAGGTAAGGGAAGGACAGGCGGTGGCTTATGGTGAAACCCTCTTCACGTTTGAATAAAAGTGCGTCGCACCTGCACTGCTATGCCAGAAGGCCAATCTCAGTAGATCCCATTCTCGCTCGCGGCGGATTTGTAATCCGCCGCTTGGCCGCTGGATTACAAATCCATCTGAACATCCCGTTTCGAAAGGGGAAACAGGGTCTGTGAACGGGGAGCTATGGGGTGATCTTTTGCGGGGTTTCCTGAGCCTCACCTGGGGCGAAGGGGTGATGATGATGGTCGGGGGCATCCTGATCTACCTGGCCATTGTCAAGCACTACGAACCGATGTTGTTGCTGCCCATCGGTGTAGGGACCATCCTGGCCAACCTGCCCCTGACCGGCATGACAGCGGGCCTTCGTGAGTTACAATTGCACCAGCCTTTACCTAAGGAAATGGGGCTTTTCGGCGTCCTCTATCAGGCTGGTATCCAGAATGAGTTGTTCCCGCTGCTGATTTTCGTCGGGGTCGGGGCTATGACCGACTTTGGGCCCCTGCTGGAAAACCCCAGGCTGGCTCTGATGGGGGCCGCCGGACAGTTCGGCATCTTTGGGGCCATGGTCCTGGCTTTGGCGGTGGGCTTCCCTCTGAAAGAGGCCGCCACCATCGGCATCATCGGGGCCGCCGATGGTCCCACTGCGATCTATGTGGCCACTGTTTTGGCCCCCAGCCTGATGGCCCCTGTGACTGTAGCAGCCTATTCTTACATGTCCCTGGTGCCGATCCTCAAGCCACCGGTGATGCGCCTGCTGACCACCAAGGCTGAGCGGCGGATCAAGATGCCTTATACCTCTCGTCCCGTGTCCAAGACGACGCGCATCCTCTTTCCTGTCGTGGCCACTTTGCTTTCGGCTCTGCTGGTGCCCCTCTCCGCCCCTCTGATCAGCATGTTGATGCTGGGCAATCTGCTCCGGGAATCAGGGGTGGTGGACCGCCTGGCCGAAGCGGCGCAGAATGAACTGACTAACGTGGTCACCATCTTCTTGGGGCTGACGGTGGGGGCCACCATGAGCGCTGAGAGCTTTCTTAACTGGAAAACGATAGCCATTTTCCTCATTGGTCTGGTGGCTTTTGTGCTGGACACGGCGGCGGGGCTGCTTTTTGCCAAACTGATGAACGTGTTGGCCGGGGGTACGATCAACCCCCTGATCGGAGCAGCTGGGATTTCGGCTTTTCCCATGTCGGCGCGAGTGGTGCACCGCTTTGCCCAGGAGGAAGATTTCTCCAACTTTTTGCTGATGCACGCCATGGGAGCCAATACCGCCGGGCAGATCGGTTCGGTCATGGCCGGCGGAGTTGTCCTGGCGCTGCTGGCCTGAGCTTTACTCCTTGACGTAGGGTTTGGCGAGCGCCTCCGGTTTGGCCGCTCCCCACCTGAGCCTGAACCACCTGGTGGAGATGAGCAGCAAAACCACGATGGTGATGGCGAAGGGAACCATCCTCCAGATGTATCTGGCCATGATGCCAGGGAGCACGAGCTGGGGGTTGAGGGAGAGCTGCCACAGGGTTCCAAAGAGCACGGAACCGGCCAGAAGGATCAAGGGGTTCCACATCGAGAAGAAAACCAGGGCCAGAGCGATGAAACCCCAGCCCATGAGGAAATTGTAGTTCCACACCGGGTTGTAAAACAAGACGTAAATCGCGCCCGCCAATCCCATGAGCATTCCGCCAAGGGTGGTACAGAGGTAGCGGGTCGTTGTGACGTTTATCCCGGAAACTTCGGCGACGGATGGAT
>JBBIJG010000020.1:0-6498 GCA_037446095.1 Caldilineae bacterium | reverse complement strand
CTCAACCCCAGGCTGGTCTTGGAGAGCACGAACCACGAGATGGCCACCAGGATAAGCCCGATGTAGAAGAAGGGGGAAAGGCCGAAGAGGGTGGGTATTCTCTCTATCCCCAAGGGCCCGGTGTAAGGATTGCCAATGTAAGTGGTGAGGCCGAAGCCAAGGATCCAGATGCCCATCCCGCTCACCACCTGGTCCACTCCTAGGGTGACGGAGAAGAACCCATGGAGCAGGCCAAGCAGGCCCCCGATGGCCAGGCCCACCAGGAAGCCCACCCAGTAGCTTCCGGTGGATTGGGCGGCAATGAAGCCAAGGGTGGCGCCGAAAAGCATCACCCCTTCGATCCCAACGTTCAGGATCCCTGAGCGCTGGTCTATGAGCTCACCGAGGGCAGCGCAGGTGAAAATCGTTGACGCCTCTAGGCTCCTGATGACAAACTCCCACATCACGTCTCTCCTTCCTGTTGTCTCACCCCCACGATTCGGTACCGGTAGAAGAACTGAAAGGTTACCAGGACGATCATCAACACCCCGAGCAGAGCATAGTCCACACCGAAGCTCATGTTGAGTTGTCCCTGGACAAATCGGCCACCCACGGATAACCCCCCGAAGAGCAGCGTGATCGGGATCGCCGCCAGGGGGTTCCCCAGGGAGATCAACCCGCATACAATCCCGTAGAAGGTGAGATCACCGAAATACCCGTAGTTCCTGGCGATTTTGTAGACGCCAGGGACCGCAGCGAAATAGTGATACCCGGCCAGACCGGCCACAGCGCCCCCCAGGACGAAAACCAGGAGCGATACCTGGCAGGCGTTTATCCCTGCGTATCGGGCTGCTGTCGGGTTATGACCGTGGGCCCTGATCTGATACCCAAACCTGGTTGTGGCGAACAAGAAGTACAACAGGGCAGCTATCCCAAGGGCAAGGAGGATCGTGAACGGGATGCCCATGATCACCGGGGCGTACAAATAAGGTGGCAGTTCAAAGCTTTCGCTGCGCCCACTAGGGTTCATCAGAGGGCCTCCTTCTTTGATCATCTGGGCGACCAGCCAGAAGGCGATGAAGTTGAGCATCATGGTCACCACAATCTCGTTCACCTCGAGCCTGCCTCTCAGAAATCCGGGAATCGCCCCAAACGCTGCCCCGCCCAGGACAGCCGCGACCACCATTAAGGTGATGACCACTCCAGGGGGAAGGTGGGGGGTACGAAACTCTTTTACCCCGCAGGCCAGCGGGACGGCGAAGGCGCACAGCGCTCCAACGTAAAACTGCCCCGCCATCCCAATATTCCAGAGCCCGGCTCTGAACGGGATGACGAAGGCCGCCGTGCACAGCAGCAGGAAGATGAAACGGTTGATCGTCAGTTGGATGCCGTAAGCATTTGCGAAGGCGTACGAGAGGAGCTCCCGATAAGCCAGGAGCGGATTGATCCCGGCCAGGATGAAAAGGATGCTGAATAGCGCCAGGGCGAAGAGAGTGGCGAGGAACGAGATCCTCGCCGCCTCCCAACCGGTGAGCGTCACCCGCTTGGCGAGCTTCAGCTTGTAGCCGCCGATTCTCATCTTGCACCCCCTCCTGGCTGGGAACCGGCTATCATTGCTCCTACCTCTTCCCTCCTGGCCTCCTCCCCCGGGATGAGCCCCATGAACTTCCCTTCATACATCGGAGCCACCCAATCGCTCAGCGACAGGACCTCATCGAGGTCCTCGGAGATAAGGAGGATGCCGGCTTTTCCCTTCTTGGCCTCTATGAGCTTGTTCTGAACGAACTCCGTTGCGCCGACATCAAGCCCCTGAGTCGGCAGATTGGCAATCAAAAGCCGCGGTCTGCGGGAGAGCACGCGGGCCAGGATGAGCCGCTGCAGGTTGCCTCCGGATAGGTTCTTGGCTTTTGTATCGGGGCCTGGAGCCACCACCCCATACTCGGAGATGAGTTCTTCGGTGAGCTTCCGCATCTTCCCGTAATCCAGGAGGCCGCGCCGGGAGAAATCACCATCGAAATAGAAGTTCATGGCGACGTTTTCCACCAGGGAGAAATCGCCGATCGAACCCACTTCGATGCGTTCCGAAGGGACGTATCCGATCCCCATCTGCCACCTCTCCAGGCTCGAAGCGTGGGTAATGTCTTTGCCCGCAAAGATCACCTTGCCCCCCTCGGCTTTGCGCAGACCGGCAAGAACCTCGGCCAGCTCGTGTTGCCCGTTGCCGGAGATTCCGGCTATGCCGAAGATCTCGCCTTCACAGATGGAGAACGACACCCCGTTCAAAGCCAGAAATCCTTTGTCGTTACGGGCAGAGAGGTTCTCAACTTGCAGTACGGGCTCCCCCCTTTCCACCTTAGCCCTCTCTATCCTGAAGATCACCTCCCTTCCCACCATTTGCCTGGCCAGACTTTCCTCCGTGGCGCATTTCGTCTCCAGGCAGGCCATCACTTTCCCTTGCCTCAGAATCGTCACCCTGTCGCTTATCGCCAGCACGACGGGGAGCTTATGGGTGACGAACGGGACGATGGCCAGTTCATCTTTGGCCATGGCTTCGATGGAGGCCAGGAGTTTCTTGACCTCAGGGGGCGTCAGAGTAGAGGTCGGTTCGTCCAGGATGAGAACCCTGGCCCCACGATAGAGGGTTTTCAGGATCTCCACCGCCTGTTTCTCCCCCTCGGAAAGCTGCCACACCTTGGCCCTGAGGTCTACCTTGAACCCATATTTCTCGCAGAGTTCCTGGACTTCTTCCTCCGCCCTCATCATATTCAGAATGCCCCTGGCCTTCGGGTGCCCCAGGATGATATTTTCGATCGCGGTGTGGGCGGACACCAGTTTGCGGTGTTGATGAACCATCCCGATTCCAAAATCAATGGCGTCCAGAGGGGAGCGGAAGTTGACCTTCTCACCGCAGATGTAGATCTCGCCTTCATCCGGTTGGAGCAATCCGAACAAGATGCTCATCAAAGTGGTTTTCCCGGCGCCGTTCTCCCCAAGGACGGCGTGGATCTCGCCTGCTCTGATTTCGAAATCTATGTGGTCGTTGGCGACGACGCCTGGGAATCGCTTGGTGATCCCCCGGGCTTCTAGGACGGTCTCGCCGCGTTGTATCCTTTCTAGAGGCCTCGTCTGCATTTTCTCTCCCTCGCGGATGGCGTTTGTAATCGGACAGGTGAGGGGGAAGGGGGGTCGGCCCCCCCTCCCCAGCCCTTCCCCCTATGGGACGCCCCAACCCGACCTCCTACGCGGTCGGCCAGCGTGACAACGCCCCCTCAGGCGCGGTTTCAATCGTTAGCTTTAGGTAGGCGTGAGGCTCCCCTCTCTGAGAGTTTCCTCAAGAATGGGAGCCTCATATCCCTTGCTCAGGAGTGACCGGCCAACTTATTCCAGTATGATGATGCCGTCCAGGTCGAAGTTGAACTGGGAGAGGAGCCATTCGTCCGACGGCATCTCACCGGCCGGCTTGACCGATGTGCCCTTGGCCGGGATCGGAAGGTTCTCCAGCGCCAGGCCCGTTCCGTTGCTTACAAACTCGTGCTCAAAGAAGGGATCCCACACCCCCTTAATCATCTGGTCTCTCCTCTTCTCGACGAGCTGGATGATCTCATCCGGGATCAATGGCCGCGCCTTGGGGCTTATGGCATCAAGGCCCACTTTGTTGTTGTTCATGATGTCAACGGTGTATTCCTCTGTACCATCGGCCAGGATCATCTTGTCGTCCATGCCCAGATACAGCACCGTTTCCGGGGTCTTGTCACCGGCCAGCCAGTCCTTGACGATCTTATCATAGAGGACCTCCCAGCGCGTGTCGAAGGACACAGCCACCGTATCCGTGCTTGACCAGCCGTAGAAGCCCACGATGTCCATGTCCTTCCCGACGAACCAGATGCCCTCTTCTGTAGCCACGTCCAGGGGTGAGCCGGAATCGGTCTGTTGGGTCAAGACGTCCACGTTATACTGAGATACCAGGGTCTTGGCGATATCTCGCTCCTCGGTGGGCAGATACCAGTCGCCAACGTACTTCACGTAGACCTTGACCTCTTTGCCCAGCAGCTTGGCCGCGTCCATCACCCCCAGGTAGAAACCGGCCTGCCGCCTGATGACCTGGACGCACGGGAATGCCGAGACGATTCCGATGTTGCCCGTCTTGGTCAACGCGCCGGCGATGAGCCCTTCCAGGTACAGCGCCTGGTATTGCCTGGGGAAGAGCCGGATGAAGTTTCTCTTGGTGGTCAGGTCACTGGCGATGATGGAGGCAAAATAGACATCCGGATATTTATCGGCGATGTCTTTCAAGGGCAACCCCATGAACTCGGCGTTCCCCACCACGATGTCAGCCCCGGCAGCGATCAGCTCCTCGGCGTAAGGAACGGCAGCGTCAGGCCCCACCTCCTCCCGGTAGATGTACTCCACGGTGGGGTATTTTTCGGCGATCCTTTTCCCCGCGCGATCGTGAGCCCCAGACCAGGTCGTCCCCTTGATGATGCTGAAGTGCTCGATGGCCAGTGTAGCGCCCCCTTTCACTTCTTTGACGACCTCTTTAACCACTTCTGTGGGCGGTGAGGGTTGCGGCGTCGGCGATGGAGGGGCGCACATTGTTGAGACGATGACCACCGCGGCCAGGATGACGGAGACAGCAATCGCCCTGAATACGATGCTCCCTGTCTGCCCGAGAATTTTGTTTTTCATCTCTGTCCTCCTTTTTCGTTTAGTTTGTGTGATTCAGGCTGCGGTCCGCACCGCGCCTGTAGGGGCGCAGCAACGCTGCGCTACGGCTGGTTGTCTGCCTTCGCAGATGGGGGCGTGTCCACGCCGGGCCTATCCTGAGCGAAGCGGAGGATAGACGCCCGGCTGAAGTCCATGAGGGGCGATTTCCATTGCGGACATGGCTGTGCCCGCCCATTTATCCTCCGCCTCTACTGATCCAAATCGCAGCCACAATGATCACGACAACGGCAAGGGCAATCCATAGCACCCATGATGACGAAAGCAACTGGCCTGCTATATCTTTGGCTACGGCTGCCGCAAACTCGGCCTCCGAGGGCGGTTGACACTCGACTTCTTGACCCTTGGACCGGGCGACCCGTGCTTCCAGCGCCTTGTTCAGGGCCTCTAGCCCCTGGCGAATCATGCTTTTGCTGACCGTGTCCAGCAGACGTTGGCCGACGCTGGCTATTTTGCCGCCAATCTGCACCTCGCCCTCATATTTCATGAGCGTCGTGCCGTCGTCTTGAGCGATCAGGTGCACGCGGCCGGTCCCTTTGGCGAAGCCAGGCGCGCCTTTGCCTTCCACCGTCAAAGTGTAGCTCTCGGGGCAAACTTCATCCGAGACGATGACCCGGCCGGAGAAGACGCCAGCCACCGGCCCCACTCGAACATGCATCTCCCCCTCGTATTCGTTTTCGCTGATCTGGTTCAGGCTTTTCGTGCCGGGCAGGGCAGTGGCCAGCACCTCCGGGTCTCGAACTAGATTCCACACTTCAGCGCGGGGGCCGTTGAAGATGTATTCACCTTCTACCTTCATGCTGGGTTCCTCCCGGTATGATGCTTCCTCGCCGCTTGAAGCAGCTCAAACAGCTTGTTGGGGCTCAAGGGGGTCTCCAGTACTTCTATGCCATAGTCGGCCAGGGCATCTTCCAACGCCTGGGCGAAGAGGCACGGGACTGGGATGCATCCCCCCTCCCCTACGCCTTTATTGCCCAGGGGATTAAGCGGAGAGCGGGTCTCGAGGTGGGCGATCTCCACCCGGGGGACCTCAGAGGCCGTCGGGACCAGGTAGTCGGCGAAGGAGGCGTTGAGAAGCTGCCCGTTTTCGTCGTACATGAGTTGTTCGTAGTATGAGTTTGCGATGCCCAGGGCAACGCCACCTTGGAGCTGGCCCTCCACGATCAATGGGTTGATCACCGTGCCACAGTCTTCGACAAGGATGTAGCGTTTGATCTCCACCATCATCGTCTCAGGGTCTACTTCGAGGATCATGGCGTGGGCGCCGCTGGCTGTGGCCCCGTATTTGGGGCCAAAGTAAGCCGTGGCTTCCAGGCCGGGTTCGGTGCCAGGTTCCACCGCACCGCGCAGGGGGTTGGCCAACACGGCCAGCTCGCCCAGGCTGATGGATTTCTCGGGAATATCCGCTACCCGTACTCGACCATCTTCCAGCTCCAGTTCCTCTTCCGGCGTTTCCAGCACCTTGCTGGCCAGCTTGAGGACCTTGGCCCGAACGGTTGAGGCGGCGGCGTGGATGGCATTGCCGGCCACCACCGCCCCACGGCTGGCGAAAGTGCCCGTCCCCCAGTGGAATTGAGAGGTGTCGCCGGTCACAATATTCACATCGCGTGGGTTCACACCCAACTGATCGGCCACGATTTGGGCGAAGGAGGTGAAGTGTCCCTGGCCCTGAGTGCCGACGCCGGTGGCCACGCTCACCTTCCCGCTGGGCTCGACGGTCACCCGTGCTCCCTCGTAGGGACCGATGCCCGTCGTCTCGATGAAGCAGACGATACCGATGCCCACGTGGCGACCCTC
>JBBIJG010000019.1:3122-13285 GCA_037446095.1 Caldilineae bacterium | reverse complement strand
AATTCCATGGCCAAACAGTGTCGACCTTCAATTTCTGCCACCTCGTAGATGGCCACAATGTTAGGGTGCTTCAGGTTGGCGGCGGTCCGGGCCTCACGCCAAAAACGCTCCAGGAAAGTAGGGTCCCCCGGTGGAGGCGCGGCCAGGACTTTGAGGGCCACGATCCGATTCAAGGTAGTGTCAATAGCCTTATAGACGGTAGCAAATCCGCCCCGCCCTATCTCTTCAACAAGTTTGTACTTCCCCAACCTTTGGGGTAGGGAGCCTTTCATCCCCTTCTCCTTCGCCTCTCGGCCCTATCAACCGGCCAGAGCGGGTCCCGCTTGGCCTCGCAAAGGCAGACTGGCCCTGCGAAGAGTTCTCCCGGATGATTATAGTATAGCAGAGTTCTGCAATGTTGACAATACAGCGTAAAAGCACAACAGGGTGCTGCCGTATTGGCGTTGATCGGTCAAGTGGAGCGATTGCAGCTCGAGGGCCACGAATTCTTTGGGATGCATTTGGGCGACGATGAGGCCTTCGTTAGCCAATAGTTCCCGTCCATCCAATGCCAACAACATCTTGGCCCACAGGCCCTTGTATTGAGGGGGAGCGATGTAGATAATGTCGAACTTTTCGTCGAACGTCCTTTTCAGAAACTTGAAGGCGTCAGCGCTCACCACTTGGGCCCGGTCGGTCAGGCCTGTGGCCTTCAGGTTGTCAACGATCACTTTAAGTGCCTGTCGGCTTCGTTCTACGAAGACAGCTCGACGCGCCCCGCGACTGAGAGCCTCGATGCCGACGCTACCGGTGCCGGCGAAGAGATCGAGGAAAAGCGCATCCACCACCCGTTCCCCCAGAATGTCGAACAGGGATTTCTTCACCCGGTCGGTGATGGGTCGGGTGGCCTGACCCGAGACCGAGAGCAGTTTCCGCCCCTTGGCTGCACCGGCGATGACTCTCATGAGACCCCCTTATAAGTTTTAACGAAACATGCGTTGTGAATCGTTGCCTGAAATAGATTTCTGGTATATACTAAAATAGTGAAGGGACTCAAAATGAACGTAGAGACCTTTTTGGAAGAGATACGCGGGAATCTCTCTCAAAGTGACATAGACTTGATCAGGCGGGCTTACGATTTGGCCATGGTGGCTCATGCTAACCAGGAGCGGGCCTCAGGTGAACCCTACATCGTCCACTCTCTGGCCGTCGCCCAGCGTTTAGCTGAGTTGGGTCTGGATTCAGCGACCATTGCTGCCGGCCTGCTGCACGACGTGGCTGAGGATACCATCGTCACCATTGAGGATCTGCGCCAGGACTTTGGCGAGGAGGTGGCTAAGCTGGTAGATGGGGTGACCAAGTTGGAGCAGATTGACCAACTGAGCCAGCTCGGCCACCGGACTCTGGAGTATGAGGAAGCCGAAAGCCTGCGCAAAATGTTCCTGGCCATGGTGGACGATGTACGCGTGGTCCTGATCAAACTGGCCGACCGCTTACACAATATGCAGACCTTGGGGGCTCTACCGCCTGACAGACGCCGGAGATTTGCCCGTGAGACATTGGATATCTTCGCTCCTCTGGCCAGCCGGCTGGGCATCTGGCAAATCAAATGGGAATTGGAAGACCTGGCGCTCCGTTATCTGGAACCGGAAAAATATCAAGAGATCGCCCGGCTTATTGCCGAGAGGCGAGCTGATAGGGAAAAGCACATTGCCGAGATCGTTGACATTTTACGCAAAGCTCTTAAGGAAGAAGGCATTCAAGCCGAAGTGACGGGGCGTCCCAAGCATATCTACAGCATCTACAAAAAGATGGAACGCAAGGGAGTTGACTTCGACCAGATCTACGATGTGCGGGGTGTGCGCATCATCGTTAACGAGGTCAAGGACTGCTATACGGCTTTGGGCATTGTCCACAACCTGTGGTCACCTATCCCCGGCGAGTTTGATGATTTCATCGCCACTCCTAAGGACAACATGTATCAGTCGCTTCACACGGCCGTGATCGCCCCTGGAGGCAAACCCCTGGAAGTGCAAATTCGCACTCACGAGATGCACCGCACGGCTGAGCTGGGCGTCGCCGCCCACTGGCGTTACAAGGAACAGCAGAGCAAACGCGATGTGGCTTTTGAAAACAAGATAGCCTGGCTGCGCTCATTGATGGATTGGCGTCAAGATGTCGTGGATGCCAGCGAGTTCGTTGATTCCGTCAAAAGCGATGTCTTCCAAGATCGGGTCTATGTTTTCTCTCCCAAAGGGGAGGTTTTCGATCTGCCGGCCGGTTCGACGCCCATTGACTTTGCCTATCTGGTGCACACGGAAATTGGCCACCGTTGTCGGGGGGCCAAGGTGAACGGTCGCCTGGTCCCTTTGAACTACACCTTACAGAACGGTGATCAGGTCGAGATTCTAACGACCAAACGGGGTGGCCCTAGCCGGGACTGGCTGAACCCCCATCTGGGATACATTATGACCTCCCGCGCCCGTCAGAAGATCCGGCAATGGTTCAGGCGGCAGAATCGAACAGAAAACATCGCCAGGGGACGGGAACAACTGGAAAAAGAATTAAAACGGCTCGGCGTCCGTTACTATTATGAAGAAAGATATGAGAGAATTGCCGGGCTTTTTGGCTTTGACAGGGTGGATGACTTCCTGGCAGCTATCGGCTGTGGGGATATCAATGCTCAGCAGATTGCGACCAAAGTCCTGCAAGCTGAGAAGGAAGAGCAAGAAGGGGAAATCAAACTGCCGGAGGTTGCCCCCCCCCCTCACCCCAGGCATCCGAGTGAAGGGAGTGGGCAATCTGTTAACCAGGCTGGCCCGCTGCTGCAACCCTATCTTTGGTGACGACATCATTGGCTATGTCACTCGCGGACGCGGGGTCACCATTCATCGCAAGGATTGTCTCAATCTGCTGCGTCGAGAGGACGCCGAACGGTTCATCGAGGTGGATTGGGGACAAGGCATCCAACAGACTTATCCGGTCGTGATCAGAGTCATAGCCTATGATCGGGAGGGCCTGTTGCGCGACATCGCCAGCGTGGTGGCGGATGAGAAAATCAACATGAGCGCTGCCAATGTGGTCACTCGTAAGGAAGAAAACATGGCGACCATCACTGCTACCCTGGAAGTCACCGACATCGCCCAACTGAGCCGCGTTCTGGCCAAAATTGACCAGTTGCCTAATGTCCTTGAGGCCAAACGCCAGGCGGGATAGAAAGCCTGGCGTTTCCAATGGGCTTCTGGGCGAGGATTAACCTATAGCCTCCACCAGTTCGAGCAGCACCTTTTTAACGCTGGCTTTATCGGTGGCCACGCAGGGCAATACCTTCTCCACCTTGAGTGCCTTTCGGATCTCCTCTGGGGAGAGGGCCCCCTCCAAATCCTGTTTGTTGGCCACTACCAGGTAGGGCGCAGCGGCGTATTGCCGGAACAGCTTGAGCATGCGCTCCACCTCATCAAAGCTCTCCGGGGTTGTACTGTCGGCCAGGACAACAAAGCCCTGCATCTCCTTAGAGAGCACCTCCCACATGAAGTCAAAGCGTGCCTGGCCTGGCGTGCCGAAAAGATGAAGCAACTTATCACCCAGAGTAACCTGCCCATAGTCCATCGCCACTGTTGTCTCCCCTTTCACTGCCACAAGAGGGTTGGTGATCTTGCGGTCCGTCGACACGACCTCAATCTCACTGATGGTTTTGATGAACTCTGTCTTGCCGGCGTTGAAGGGACCAGTGACCACGATTTTCAAAGCCTTCATCGGTTTCACCTCTCTTGTCATTTGGATGCCTTTCCCCTGTATGCTTTAGCTCCCGTCTATGAGATCGCCCTTGCCGGGGCCGTCCGGCTTCAATGCCCCCGAGGCAGACGAGTGCCTATATTATACACCATTTTCAGGTGAAAATCAACACCATTTCACTTGTGGTGATTACCCACAAGTTGCGGTGGACTTGCAAACTCCGCCCAACGTGGTATCATTGGGAGTGTAAACGACCCAACGACTGTGGAGAGCGGAGCTATGGATACGATACTGCAAAATCGTGCCGTTCTGGAGCCCGTCTTGCTGCACTTGCCGGAGAAGCGACTGCAAGAGGTGGGAAATTGGCTGTGCGAGGGGTCATTGGTGGACAATCGCCGGTTGTGACCCAAATGGCGCGAGGGGTGAGGCAGGAGGAGACAGCCATCTGGCCCATGGCCAAGCGACTGTATCGCTTCCTTTGGAACGAGCGGTTCAGCCATCGTGACTTGCTGAAAGGGTTGTACGGGATCGCCCAACGGGCTGTGGCCGAACACGCGCCATCGCATTTGGTGATTGCCTTGGACCCGGTGAACTTGGAGAAGGCCTACACGGAGGACTTGGAAGGGGTTTGCACGGTGATGAAGAGTACGCCCCCTGGGCCAGGCGGGGAGAAGCGGTTGACCCCTGGCTATCCAGCCATGACTGCCACGGTGGTCAATCTGCCCCTGCCGGTGGTGACGTATGCCAATTGGTTCTCCTAGTGACCGCCGACTTTGAGCGAGAATCGCGAGATCTACCGGGCCATACGGATCAGCCGCGCCCTGTTTCCGCACCTTAAACTGCGCTTCGTAGGTGATGCCGGACTGGATGATCAGAAGATCTTCCAGCAGGTGGACTTGGTCAACGGCGAGTTCATCTTCCGAGCGTGCCATAATTGCTGGGTCGAGGTCTACAACGAGCGGCTGGACCGCTGGGAACCAGAGTTGTTGGACGATTTGACCGCTACTGTGCCATTGCCGTTGAGACTCCGCGTGGCCTTCACCCACGCCTGTAAAGTGCGGGTCGTGGAGATGGCCCTGGGATGGCTCAAAATCCGGCTCCCCGAAACACAGCAAGTGTTGTGGGTCCTGGTCGCACATGACCCCGACTTGGACCACGATCTGGTCCTGATCACCAACGTGCCCATCCAGACCGCCCATGATGCCGAAACCGTGTATACTGAATGGCGCTATCGCCCCCAGATCGAACACACCTATCGCTTCGATCAGGAAGATGGACTGGATGTCGAAGATGTGCGGGTGCAGACCTTGGAGCGCATGTGCCGTATCTTCGTCCTGGTCTTGCTGGCGGCTCTGTTTGTGTACCATATCGCTCATGTCTGGCCGCAGCACATGGTCCTGTGGCTCCGTCGCTTGGGAGGCAAACTGGGCCTCTCTTCAGACCGCGATAGCCCCTATGTCCTCCTGGCGGGTATCCGCGCTGTCTAGGTTACCGTCGCCACGCTGACATTCGCCACACAGCACCCGTTTCCCAGAGTATGCTAGAGATGTGGGTAATCACCGGCCACCGGACGCACGGACGCGGACGCAATGTATTATTGACATTTATCTAAAAATTTGGTATAATAACTTATTGTTACCACGCTGGTAACTTCTGTGGCCTGTTTGGGGGAAGCCAGCACGGTGGGCCGTTGTATTTTCCCTCCGACAAGGCGGGTCGAGGGCTGAAACCGGCGAGCGGCCCTCTTGAATAAGCACCAGATAAATGGTTGCTGCGATTCCTCGCTGGCTCTCATAGTAAGTTCATTTCCCCGAGAGCTATCCCTCGGGCCGTCTTGCGTTGCCTCTCCGTAGGATATCAAAGGGTTAGCCCTTTTGCGCTAGACTCTCCCTGCCCATTTGGTGGATTAAAGTGGATGTCGAAGAGGGGTGAGGGATTGTGCCTCCCCCCGCCTGTTTGAACGCTTGAAATTTGGGAGTACGCTCTCACTGTTAAGGAGGGGATAGGAAAATGTTGAATGGTTCGTTGCGTAAAAGTTATGCTATCATACCCGATGTCTATCCTCTGCCTAACCTGGTTAAGGTGCAGTTGGATTCGTATCGTTGGTTCCAGGAGGTGGGCCTGAAGGAGCTTTTCGATGAAATCTCACCGATCATCAGCTTCAACAAGAACCTGGAATTGCACTTTTTGAATTATCGTTTCGATGAGCCCAAATATAGTGAAGGGGAATGTCGTGACCGGGATATGACTTACGCTGCGCCACTATGGGTGCAGGTCAGACTGGTCAACAAGGAAACCGGGGAGATCCAGGAACAGGAAGTCTTTATGGGCGATTTTCCCCTGATGACCGAAAATGGCACCTTCATCATCAATGGGGCTGAGCGGGTGGTCGTCAGCCAGTTGATCCGTTCCCCTGGAGTTTATTTCACCCTGGAGGAGGATCGAGCTACAGGACGGCAGTTATGTATGGCCAAGCTTATCCCTAACCGGGGAGCATGGCTTGAGTTCGAGAGCGGCAAGCGCGATGTGCTGTCCGTCAAGGTGGACCGCAAGCGCAAGATTCCGGTCACAGTCTTGTTGCGGGCGGTGCTGGGCACGGAGTTCGACAGAGAAGAGGCTGAAAGACGGCGTCGTTGGAAAGAACTCTGGAGTCGAGCCAGGAAGCTAGACCCGGCTTTGAAAGAGGAGTGGAAACGCCTGGTGGATGAGCTGACAGCCGAAAGGCTGTGGTGGATAGGGTGGGGATACCCTCTCCCGGCCGAACAAGAAGCCATCGTGCGGGCCGATACCGAGTATCGCCTGGAGCGAGAGGTGGCCGGTTACACTGAGCGGTGCTGGGGGAACACCGACCATCGCGTCAGTTCCCAGGTGAGTGAGTTATGCCCCGAATGCGGCTGGTACATCTGCGCTTATGATGGCCGGTGCCAGGGCCCCCACAATACCTGGCTCGGCGTGGGCGAACGTCGCTTTCGTCATCGTTGCAGCGCTCGCTATCACCTCTATGAAGGCAGCGACGAGGAGCTGATCGAACTCTTCAGCCCCCACGACAACATGCCAGAACACTCTTACATAAAGGCCACGATCGAGCGGGACCCGACTAAAAATGCGGAGCAGGCTCTTCTGGAGTTTTACAAGAAACTGCGTCCTGGCGATCCACCTACCCTGGATAACGCCAAAAGCTTCCTGACCTCTCTGTTTTTCTCCAGCCGACGCTATGATCTGGGCAAGGTAGGTCGCCATAAGCTAAACAAACGCCTGGACCTCCATGTCCCTCTTTTCCATCAGACCCTGACCCGAGGGGACTTGGTCAAAGTAGTGGAACACATGATTATGGTCAACAACGGGGTAGATTCCCCCGATGATATAGACCATCTCGGCAACAGGCGGGTCAAGACGGTAGGGGAACTCATCCAAAACCAGTTGCGCATCGGTTTGTTGCGGATGGAGCGGGTGGTGCGCGAGCGCATGAGCATCCGTGACCCGGAGCAACTAACCCCTATGTCCCTGATCAACATTCGCCCCGTAGTGGCCGCCACCCGGGAGTTCTTTGGCGGGAGTCAGCTAAGCCAGTTCATGGACCAGACCAATCCTTTGGCTGAATTGACCCACAAACGCCGCCTTTCCGCTCTGGGGCCTGGTGGCCTGCGGCGAGAGCGAGCCGGTTTCGATGTGCGGGACGTCCATCACTCTCACTACGGCCGTATCTGCCCCATCGAGACGCCGGAAGGGCCCAACATCGGCCTGATCGGCTCCCTGGCCACCTATGGTCAGATCAACGAGTACGGCTTCATTGAAACTCCCTATCGTCGCGTGATCAATACCGTGCCCAATAAAGTGGAACAACTGCTGGAGAAAACCCTGCGCGAGCGGATCGTAGATCCCCGGAGTGGGGAAGTGGTGGCCGAAGCAGGGACCTTCATTACCCCTGAATTGGCCGAGCGCATCGCCGCGCTTCCCTTGGAAGAGGTCAAGATCGTGCCTATGGTGACCAACGAGATTGTCCACCTCTCGGCTGATGAGGAAGACAAATACACGATTGTCCAGGCTAATGCCCGGCTGGATGAGCGCGGGCAGTTTCTGGATAGCCGGGTCTCGGTGCGGCGCAGTCAGAAGTTTCTCATGGAATCCGTCGAAAAAGTGGACTTCATGGATGTCTCACCCAAGCAGATTGTCAGCGTTTCGGCTGCACTCATCCCCTTCCTGGAGCATGATGACGCCAACCGGGCTTTGATGGGATCCAACATGCAGCGCCAGGCTGTGCCTCTTTTGACCCCAGAGGCCCCGCTGGTGGGTACGGGGATGGAGCGACAGGCGGCTCTAGATTCGGGTCAGGTCGTGGTGGCCGAAGAGGATGGGGAGGTGGTGAGTGTCACCGGCCGTCAGATCGTGGTGGCTGGGGAAAATGGCTTCCGCGTCTATCCTTTGCGTCGCTACAACCGTTCGAACCAGAGCACCTGTATTGACCAGCGGCCGGTGGTGAATAAGGGCGATCGCGTTAAGAAAGGGGATGTCCTGGCTGATAGCTCTTCTACCGATCACGGTGAACTGGCTTTGGGCCAGAATGTCCTGGTGGCCTTCCTGTCCTGGGAAGGGGGCAACTACGAAGATGCCATCCTGATCAGCGAAAGCATGGTGCGGGAGGACAAGTTCACCTCCATCCATATCGAGAAACATGAGATCGAAGCACGCGATACCAAGTTGGGCCCCGAGGAAATCACGCGGGACATCCCCAATGTCGGGGAGGAAGCCCTCAAAGACCTGGATGAAGAGGGCATTGTGCGCATTGGAGCCGAAGTGGGCCCGGGTGACATCCTGGTCGGCAAGATCACTCCCAAGGGTGAGACCGAATTGACTCCTGAGGAGAGGCTGCTGCGAGCTATCTTCGGTGAAAAGGCGCGTGAGGTCAAGGACTCCTCCTTGCGCCTCCCTCATGGTGAAAAAGGCAAGGTGGTTGACATCAAAGTTTTCAGCCGGGAAGAGCACCGTGATCTGCCCGCCGGCGTTGACAAATTGGTGCGGGTCAGCGTGGCTCAGAAGCGCAAAATCACCGAAGGCGATAAGATGGCCGGCCGCCACGGGAACAAAGGCGTCATCTCCAAAGTGGTGCCTATTGAAGACATGCCCTTTTTGGCCGATGGGACGCCGGTGGAGATCATCCTCAATCCTCTGGGGGTGCCCGCTCGTATGAACATCGGCCAGATTCTGGAAACCCACCTTGGCTGGGCGGCTGACCGCCTGGGTTTTCGGGTCATTTCGTCGGTTTTCGACGGAGCCGATGAGGAGGAAATCTCCGCTGAGCTGGCCAGGGCCTGGCTGATGGATCGAGCCTGGGAGGAGGTGACGGAGCGAGCCTGGCGCTGGGTGAAGGAAATAGGGTATAGCCCGCAAGAAGTACAGGACGATAATGAGGCTCGCCTTCTGTACATCCTCTGGTGGCTGAAGGATAAAGACTACGACGGAGACCTCCTGGCTTCTAACCTGACTTATGCGCGACGGGCTGCCCTGTGGGAGTGGCTGAAGGAGCGAGGTTATGAACCGGACAAGCTAATTGTACTGGAGGGAGATGGGCGTCCTCTGTCCGAACGCCAGGAAGCAGACCGCTGTGTCCAGGGAGTTTGCCTGCGAGAATGGCTGAGATACGTCAAAGACAAGGAATCCAGAATTGAGACCTGGGGAGCGGAAACCGGGACCTGGTACTCGGAAGTGAGCGAAGAAGGCCGGTCGTCCTTAATCCCTGACCCCGAAACGGTTGCCGATGAGGCGCTGTATGAGATCGCTTTGTATGTCAGCAAAACTGTAGGGGAACCGCTGCCGACCACCGGTAAGATGATCCTCTACGACGGTAAGACGGGTGAGCCTTTCGATCAACCCGTGACTGTAGGGGTCATTAACATGATGAAATTGGCTCACTTGGTGGAGGATAAAGTCCATGCCCGTTCCACTGGCCCGTATTCTCTGGTCACCCAGCAGCCTTTGGGAGGGAAAGCTCAGTTCGGCGGCCAGCGTTTTGGTGAGATGGAAGTGTGGGCTTTGGAAGCTTACGGAGCAGCCCATACCCTCCAGGAAATGTTAACGGTCAAATCTGATGATGTCGTGGGTCGCGTCAAGACTTATGAAGCTATCGTCAAGGGCGAGGACATCCTCGAAGCCGGCGTGCCGGAATCCTTCCGGGTGTTGGTGAAAGAACTTCAGTCCCTGGGCCTCTCCATTGAAGTTCTCAACGAGAACAACGAGATGGTCCAGTTTGGTCGGGAGGACAGCGAAGAGAAATTGCCCAAACTGGGCCTAGGGTTGAACTTACCTCCCCTCAAGAGAAGGAGAGGGCGGTAAATTTGACTTTTTAGAAAATTTCTATATGATATATGCTCGTGTTTACAGGGAGGGGAGCAAATGCCAACTGTCAATCAATTGGTCAGGAAAGGACGCCAACCGGTGACTAAGAAGGGCAA
>JBBIJG010000019.1:2075-3112 GCA_037446095.1 Caldilineae bacterium | reverse complement strand
GGCCCCGGCTCTTGGTTTCCGTTACAATGCGCTGACCGGCCGTATCACCCGCAGCAGGAAGGGCAATCCTCAGAAACGGGGAGTCTGCACTCAGGTCAAAACCACGACTCCCAAAAAACCCAATTCTGCCCTGCGCAAGATTGCCCGCGTTCGCCTGACCAACGGCATCGAGGTGACGGCCTACATCCCCGGCGAGGGACACAACCTGCAAGAGCACTCGGTGGTGTTGGTCCGGGGGGGGCGGGTGAAGGACCTGCCTGGGGTGCGCTACCACATCGTGCGTGGTGCCCTGGATTCTGACGGCGTCGGTGGGCGCAGCCACGGACGCTCCAAGTATGGGACCAAACGCCCCAAGGAGAAAGCGGCCCTCTGATAGCCTGTTGGCGTAAACCCGGGGCATCTTTGAAGCTCCGGGGTTGGGGCTTTGACCTCTGAATATCGGAGGAACAGAAAATGCCAAGACGCAACCGTCCACCTCGGCGAGAGGTTGAACCGGATATCAAATACAACAGCGTTATGGTAGCCCGCTTCATTAACAAGCTGATGATGCGGGGCAAGAAAAGCCTGGCCGAGCGCATCTTCTATGATGCGCTGGACATCATCGCCAGCAGAGGGGGCCGGAATCCGTTGGATGTGTTCGAGCAGGCTGTCAATAATGCGGCCCCCGTCCTGGAGGTGAAGCCCAGGCGGGTCGGGGGAGCCACCTACCAGGTGCCGGTCGAGGTCGGGCCGGAGAGACGTATCTCGCTGGCCATGCGTTGGCTGGTGCAGAATGCCCGCAAGCGCGCCGGCAAGTCCATGGCCGAAAAGCTGGCTGCTGAGCTGATGGATGCCGCTCAAGGTCAGGGGGCTACTATCAAAAAGAAAGAAGATACTCACAAGATGGCCGAAGCTAACCGGGCTTTCGCTCACTATAGGTGGTAAGACGGCGCGAGGGGTGTGGGAGCTTTCCCATGGATCGAGAGTACCCTCTGGAACGGACGCGCAACATAGGAATCATCGCTCATATTGATGCGGGCAAGACGACTGTAACCGAG
>JBBIJG010000019.1:0-2065 GCA_037446095.1 Caldilineae bacterium | reverse complement strand
TACCGGACGTACCTACCGTATGGGCAATGTGGACGAGGGTACGACGGTCACCGACTGGATGGAACAGGAGCGGGAGCGCGGCATCACCATCACCGCCGCGGCCGTTACCTGTTTCTGGCGTGGTCACCAGATTAACATCATAGATACGCCAGGACACATTGATTTCACCGCCGAAGTGCAGCGTTCTCTGCGCGTTCTGGACGGGGGTATCGTTGTTTTTGACGCGGTCGCCGGGGTGGAACCCCAATCGGAGACCGTTTGGTGGCAGGCCGATCGCTATCGCGTGCCACGCATCTGCTTCGTTAACAAAATGGATCGCATCGGGGCCGACTTTGAGCGGACTATGGCCATGATCCAGGATAGACTGAGGGCCAATCCCGTAGCCCTCCAGATACCCATCGGCGTCGAAAGCTCTTTTAAGGGTGTGGTTGACCTGATCCGGATGGAGGCCATCATCTACACCGATGACCTGGGCACTCGCCTGGATGCTATAGAGGTCCCTGAGGAACTCAAGGAAGAAGCAGTGGCCCAACGGGAGCGTTTGCTCGAACAGGTGGCCGAAACCGACGAGACGCTGTTGTTGAAGTACCTGGAAGGCGAGACCATCTCTGAAGGCGAGTTGCGCCGGGCCCTGCGGCAGGCCACGCTGGACCTCAAACTGGTGCCTGTCTTGTGCGGCGCAGCCCTGCGCAACAAAGGCGTGCAACCCCTGCTAGATGCGGTCGTGGATTACCTGCCCTCACCCCTCGATCGGCCCCCTATTGTGGGAGTGAACCCGGTGACGGGCAGGGAGGAGAACCGGAGAGCTGATGAATCAGAGCCCCTGGCCGCCCTGGTTTTCAAAATCGTCTCCGACCCCTATGTGGGACGCCTGGCTTATTTCCGGGTCTACTCAGGACGCCTGGACTCCGGTATGGCCGTCCTCAATTCCACCCGAGACCGGAAGGAGCGAGTCGGTCGGCTGTTGCGCATGTACGCCAACCATCGGGAGGAGATCGAGGCGGTGCCGGCCGGGGACATTGGCGCAGTTCTGGGCCTCAAATGGACCTTCACCGGCGAGACCCTTTGTGACCGTCGGCATCCCATCGTCCTGGAGCCCATCAAGTTCCCTGAGCCCGTTATCTCGGTGGCCATTGAGCCCCGCACTCAGGCCGACCAGGACAAGATGACCGAGGCCCTGAGCCGACTGGCCGAGGAGGACCCGACGTTCCGGGTGCGGGTGGATGAGAACACCGGTCAGACTCTCATCTCCGGTATGGGCGAGCTTCATCTGGAAGTCCTGGTGGACCGCATGTTGAGGGAGTTCAAAGTCGGTGCCCATGTGGGTAAACCCCAGGTCGCTTATCGGGAGACCATCACCCGGCCCGTGCGAGCTGAAGGGCGTTTTATCCATCAGACAGGTGGGCGTGGCCAATACGGTCATGTCTGGCTGGAGATAGAACCTCTGGAAAAGGGCAAAGGCTTTGAATTCGAGGATCGAACGACTGGAGGGGTGATACCCAAGGAGTTCATCCCCGCCGTGGAACAAGGGGTCAGAGAGGCTATGGAGAGCGGGGTCCTGGCGGGCTATCCCCTGGTGGACCTGAAGGTGGCTCTGGTGGACGGCTCCTACCATGAAGAAGATTCATCGGAGATAGCCTTTAAAATCGCCGGTTCGATGGCTCTCAGAGATGGGGTGCAGCAGGCAGGGCCTATCCTCCTGGAGCCGGTGATGAGGGTTGAGGTGCTTGTGCCTGAAGAGTTCACCGGCGAGGTCATCGGCGATTTGAATGCCCGGGGAGCGCAGATAGAGAGCATGGAGCTCCGGGCCGATGGCGTGCAGGCGGTGCGGGCCCATGTCCCTCTGGCCGAGATGTTCGGCTATGCCACCGACCTCCGGTCTATGACTCAGGGACGAGGCACTTTCACCATGGAGTTTGATTACTACGATGAAGTGTCGCCTGAGGTGGCGGAACGCATCGCCCTGGGCGGCCGACGTTGAACCGGAAGAATGTCCGCTGGGCCTTTGGACCTGAACGTCAACGTTCAGGCTGAGCGGCTCAAGCGTGCTGAAGCACGCTGTTCT
>JBBIJG010000018.1:2119-13597 GCA_037446095.1 Caldilineae bacterium | reverse complement strand
GTCCATCTCGGCACTCATCTCGGCGAACCGTCGGTCCATCTCGGCACTCATCTCGGCGAACCGTCGGTCCATCTCGGCACTCATCTCGGCGAACCGTCGGTCCATCTCGGCACTCATCTCGACGAACCGCCGGTCCACTTCAGCTCGAAACGCGCCGAGCTGCTCTTTGAGATGGAGGATCTCAGCGGTGACATAACGGTCAAAATAAGGTGGAACCTCTACAACCGGCACTCCGGTCTCTTTTCTCGCCGGAGCTGCCAGCTCTCCCACCAGGGTTGCCAGCACTTCTTCGGCTACTCCTTCATCCACGCCAGCCTTTTCAGCAATACGCGCCAGGAGATCCATACGTTCCGCCATAGGCTTTCTCCCCTCACCCTAACTTACAAGTATGGTATATAACATTATACCCTACTCCCCCTTAAAAGGCAAGCCCACCAGTACGGGGTAGATCTCATGTGTCTTTGGTTAAAAATCTCGCTCTCTGCGGCCTTCAGTGAAAACGTTCCGCTTTGTTTTGAAAGAGCGCGCCGGAAATTCTCCGGGGTACGGTAGTAGTATTTTGACATCGGTTTGAATTGACGGTATAATGAGCATCACTTCGGCATGGTCTGTTAAGGACGGAAGTTACGCAGTTAGTCTTCAAAGAACTGATTTTTACCGCACAGGACGCCGAGCGCTCTCGGCGGTGAGTAACTCAAGGGCGTAAGTCCTGTTAAGGAGCGATACAAGATGTCCGCCCTAAACAGCACGGTTGTCATCTGTGGCGCTGGAATAGCCGGGATCAGCGTCGCCTATCATTTGACTGTCCGGCATGGCCTCCGAGAGGTGACCTTGGTAGACGAACGTCCCCCGCTCACTCTGACCAGTGAAAAATCCACCGAATGCTACCGCAACTGGTGGCCTGGGCCTGGGGACGCTATGGTCAGCCTGATGAATCGGAGTATTGACATTTTGGAGGAGTTAGCTCACGAAACCAACAATGCTTTCCATCTCAGTCGGCGAGGCTATCTCTTCGTCACCGCTGACCCGGCTCGCATCCCTGACTTTAAGCGGGCCGCAGAGGAGGCATGCTCTCTGGGAGCCGGCCCCCTGCGTATCCATACCGGCCAGCCTGGAGATCCGGACTACATCCCTGCCCCTGCCCAGGGCTTTGAGGGTATACCGACCGGTGCGGACTTGATTCTCGACCCGGCCCTGATCCACAGGCATTTTCCCTTCCTCTCTGAACACGTGGTAGCTGCTCTCCATGTCCGGCGATGCGGTCGGCTGAGTGCACAACAGCTAGGCATGTACATGCTGGAACAGGCTCAAGAACGGGGGGCCCAATTCGTGCAGGCGCGTGTGGAAGGAGTAGACGTATACGGCGGACGGGTGCGGGCAGTGCGTCTGGAGGGCAAGGCGGGTGCGCAGACGATCGCAACAGACCATTTTGTCAACGCCGCCGGCCCCTTCGTGAAACAGGTAGGGAAGATGATGGGCATTGATCTGCCCGTCTTTTGTGAACTGCACGCCAAAGCCGCCTTCAATGACTATCTGGAGGTAGTGCCCCATCACGCGCCCCTGTACTACTGGGCCGATCCCCAGACGCTTCCCTGGTCTGAGGAAGAGCGCGCCCTGCTGGCCGAGTCGGAAGAGACCCGATGGCTGTTGGAGCCATTTCCACCAGGCCCCCACGGCCTCCCCGAAGGCGGTCTGGCAAACCGTATCCAGCTCATACTGTGGACCTACGACATCAAGACGGTAGAACCCGTCGTGCCGCTACCTCCATTCGATCCCCACTATTTCGAAATCGTTCTGCGGGGCCTTTCCAGGATGATCCCCGGCCTGCGGGCTTATTTCGACAGGCTTCCCCGCCCTGTAGTTGACGGGGGCTATTATGCCAAAACCCGCGAAAATCGGCCTTTGATCGGACCATTGCCTGTAGAGGGGACATACATTATCGGAGCCCTTTCTGGCTTTGGTATCATGGCTGCCTGTGCCTCAGGGGAGCTCCTGGCTGCCCATATTACAGGCAGCAAACTACCACCCTATGCCCCATGGTTCTTGCTGGAACGGTACGAAGATCCCGAGTACCAGCAGTTGCTGGAGAACTGGGACACCTCGGGGCAGTTATAGGGAAACGAAGGACCAGCCGGAGCAGGGGTTAGTTACAAGATGGCAAAGAACAGCGCGGGCCTCTTGCCATACCGCTACCGGGAGGGAACCCTCGAAGTCTTCTTGGTCCATCCCGGTGGCCCATATTGGGCCAGGAAAGACCGGGGTTCCTGGTCTATCCCCAAAGGGGAGTTCACTTCGGATGAGGACCCCTTCGAGGTTGCCAGGCGTGAATTTGAAGAAGAAACAGGCTTTCCGGCTCCCGGGCATTTCAAGCCCCTCACGCCTCTAAAGCAACCAGGCGGAAAAATCGTGTATGCCTGGGCTTTCGAGGGCGATTGCGACCCCTCGGCCATCAAAAGCAACATGTTCTCGATGGAATGGCCTCCGCGCTCCGGTAAGTACCAGGAATTCCCAGAAGTTGACCGGGCCGAATGGTTCACCATCGAGACGGCGAGGGAGAAGATTTTGAAGGGGCAAGTGGGCTTTCTCGACGAACTCCAGAAGATCCTGGAAGGTGATACAGGCCAGACAGAGGCTGCCCATAGAAGCGGTCACCTATGGGGCCCAAGCCCCGACTGGCAAGGGAGGCCCAGTTCATGAACGGCATGTATCAAGACTACCTGTATCTAAAGCCACAGAGTCCGAAGCGAAGTACAACTCTGGCCCAGGGACTTTTTGTTGTTACCCTGGCATTGGCCATTATTTTCTTCCTGAGTCCTGGTCTGGCCTTCGCTGGCTATGCTTACATTGCGGCCAGCCTCCCCTCGCCAGAGGAGCTACGGACTCGCTCTGTCACCTTTGCCAGCACCAAAATCTACGACCGCAACGGTGGACTCCTCTACGAGGTCTTTGACCCTCGGGGTGGACGGCGCACCATGGTCGGTCTTAAAGACATCTCGCCCTATCTGCGCCAGGCCACCATCGCCACCGAAGACCAGCACTTCTACCAGCATCCGGGGGTGGACCCCATTGGCATCGTCCGCGCCGTCTGGCAAAACGTGAGCGAGAGAGGCATCGTCTCCGGGGCCAGCACCATCCCTCAGCAGTTGGCCCGCACCGTCTTCCTCTCCCCCGAGGAACGGACCCAACGCACCCTGACACGCAAGATCAAAGAAGCCGTGCTGGCCACCGAGATCAACCGCCGCTATTCCAAGGACACCATCCTGGAAATCTACCTCAATACCATCTATTACGGCCATCTGGCCTACGGCGTCGAGGCTGCGGCCGAGACCTACTTTGGCAAGACGGCCGCCGAGCTAAGTCTGGCCGAAGCGGCTCTGCTGGCCGGGCTCCCCCAATCGCCGGCCATCTACGACCCTTTCACCAACCCCGAAGCGGCCAAAGCCCGCCAGGCCATCGTCCTGGGCCTCATGGTCGAACAAGGTTATATCACCCCTGCCCAGGCGGAGGCCGCTCGCTCTGAGGAGCTTCGTCTTGTCCCGCAACCCGGCGACATGTGCGCTCCCCACTTTGTGACCTACGTCCGCCAACTGCTGGAGCAAAAGTACGGCAGCGCTGTCCTCTATCAGGGAGGGCTGCAGGTTTACACGACCCTGGACCCGCGTCTGCAAGACATCGCTGAACGGGTGGCCAGGGAGCAGGTCGCCGCGCTGGCCGACAGGCACGTCACCAACGCCGCTCTGGTGGCCATGCGCCCCGACACCGGCGAGATTCTGGCCATGCTGGGCAGCGTGGACTTCTTCGATCCCGAGATTGATGGCCAGGTCAATGTAGCCCTGCGTCTGCGCCAGCCGGGCTCGGCAATAAAGCCCGTAACCTACGTGGCCGCTTTCGAGAGGGGCTGGACGCCGGCCACTCTGATCATGGATGTGCCCACCGAGTTCCCCGATGGAGCCAACCCGCCTTACAAACCGACCAACTACGACGAAAAGTTCCACGGCCCGGTCCTGGTGCGCACAGCCCTGGGCAGCTCGTACAACATCCCGGCCGTGAAAACGCTGCAGTACGTGGGCCTGCCGGCCTTCCTGGAAATGGCCCATCGCCTGGGTATCAATTCCCTCAATCGCCCCGACTACGGTCTGTCGTTGACCCTTGGCGGGGGCGACGTGACCCTCCTGGAGCTGACCGGCGCCTACGCTGTCTTTGCCAACGGCGGTAGACGGGTGCCGCCGGTGACCGTCCTGCGCCTCCTGGACAACTATGGGCGGGTGATCGAGGAATATCATCCCCCCGAAGGCCAGCAGGTCATCTCCCCCCAACATGCCTATCTTATCACCAGCATTCTGTCCGACAACGAGGCTCGCACCCCGGCCTTTGGTCCCAACAGCGTGCTTAAGCTCTCTCGGCCGGCAGCAGTCAAAACAGGTACCACCGACGACTGGCGCGACAATTGGACCATCGGCTACACCCCTGATCTGGTTGTCGGGGTCTGGGTGGGGAACTCGGACAACACGCCGATGGCCCGTATCTCCGGCGTGACGGGGGCAGGACCTATCTGGCACAACTTTATGGAGGAAGCCCTGGCCGACACACCACCCCGCGATTTCCCTCGACCGGAAGGCATCGTGACCGTGGAGATCTGCGCCGATTCGGGCACCATCCCCAGCCCGGTCTGCCCGCGCAAAAAGTTGGAGATTTTCGCGGCCGGACAGGGACCTCTCGGCCCTGAGTACGACATCCACCAGATGGTCAGGATTGACCGCACCACTGGCCAGCGGGCCACCGAGTTTTGCCCTGAAAATCTGGTCGAAGAGAAGTACTTCCAGGTCTATCCACCTGAAGGCCGGGAGTGGGCCGAGCAGCATGGCATCCCCCAGCCGCCCACGGAGACCTGCACGTTGCACACCGGCCCGGCACAGGTGGCCATTTTCCAACCCTTAGAGGGGGAGCAGGTGGAGGGCATCGTGCCCGTGGTTGGCCGGGCGACCATGCCTGACTTCTCGCACTACATCGTCGAGTATGGAGTCACGCACGACCCAGGTGGATGGGGACCGGTGAGTGGTCCCAACAGCACGCCGGTGGAAAGCGGGCTTCTGGCCCGGTGGGACACGCGGGGCCTGCACAACATGGGGCATACCCTGCGGGTGCTGGTCTTCGATCATCGGGGCACCGTGGTCGAGGCGCGGGTGCACGTCGTGGTGGCGAACCCCACGCCCACGCCGACTCTCACGCCGCTGCCCACCCACACCCCCCTCCCCACCCCGATACCGACCGATACGGCCACGCCGACAGCCGTCCTTCCCACGGCTACAGCTACGGCGACTGAGACGCCGACCGCTACTGAGGAGCCGACAGCGACGCCCATGTTGACCGATACACCCACCGAGGTGCCAGCGGATACCGCCACGCCGACCGAGACCCCAACGGAGGTGCTCACAGTGATGGCGACCGAAGCGGCTACCCCACCATGAAGCCGTGGTCAGAGGACAGACGGAGATGGCGGCTGGTGCCATCAGCCCGGGTATGTCGCAGGTGGCTCCTGGATTGGCTAAGTATGGCGAAGCCCTGACGGAAATTGCCTTCAATGGAACGGCGCCTCTCAAGATTGTCAGATGAAGCAAGCTGTGATATAATACATTCTGGAGTTTAGCAAAATGTCAGAAACCAGGTTTTTCCCCTCGCAACGAGAGAAGATTATCCTACTTTCACCACCTGCACACCGCAGAAGTCGCACTGAAGGCTCAAAAAACCTGGTTTCTCGGGTTTTCTTCCCCCTTCCAATCTTGCCAAAGTCCAGATACGTTCTGAATTCGGTTAGGAGGTGATTGTCCTTGAAGTTATCCTTATCAACTATGGCCTAAGCCCCGTCGGAGGCCGTCGTCCGACACCTCATCCGGTGACATTCTATCTATCACCACTGGATAGCTCATCGAAACAAACAAGAAGGAGGTTCTCATGAATATCGGAAGGTCTTTCACCTACATGTTCGAGGATAAGGACTGGCTCAAGAAGATCCTCATCGGAGGGGTGGTCAATCTCATCCCTATCGTCAACTTTGCATCTTCAGGCTACTTCATCGAGGCGCTCAGGAACACGACCGAGGGGCGAGAGTTGCCTTTACCGGAGTGGGACAACTTTGGGGGTAAATTCCTGAAGGGTCTGATGGCTGGTATAGCCGGTTTCCTCTATGCATTGCCCATCATGATTGTCATGGGCATAGTCTTCGGCCTGGTTGCCGTAGTTACAGGAACTGTCTCGGACGAAGATACGGCTGCAACCGTCGCCACCGCTTGCTCTGGGCTAGGCTATTGCCTGATGTTTGTGTACATGATCCTGCTCATGCTCATTTTGCCGGCAGCCACCGTTCGATACGCTCTTACCGGGCAGTTCGGGTCCTTCTTCCGCTTCGGCGAGATTATGGCTTTCATCAGGGCCAACCTGGGCGGTTACATCATTGCCCTGCTGGTCGCGTTGGTGGCAGGCCTCATCGCCCAGATTGTGGGATACATCGCCTGCTGCATCGGCGTCCTTTTCACTTTGATGTGGGCCATGCTGGTCAGCGCCAATCTGCTTGGCAACCTGGCCCGTGGTGCGGTCCAGCCAGCAGCTTATTAAGCCCAGGACCCAGGACGTAGAGAGCCGAGTCAGTGCGTATTTCTGTAGGCGGGCTTTCCATAGCGGCCTTAGCCTACATTTCGCACCCCCGCAATTTCTATTCGAGCTCCCGGCGTAGCCGAAGGCAATGCCTTCGGCTTTAGCCGGTTCGCCAGCCCCAAAACCCGCCTAAAGGCTCCACTCCGACTCTCAAAAATGCTTTTGGAGGTGGATTAGATAGCCAAGGGTGCGGAAAATAGGCTTAGCGCAGAACAGAATTCACGCCTGCGCTAAACCGCTCTTACCTTCAAGACCCGGAGCGGCAAGGGTAACGTTTCATGAAGACCATAGCAAAGCGCGTTGAGGCCGGAGTGAATGGCTTGGCGCGCTTTATTGCTGAACATTGGCTTTTTCTGACCAACGTCGCTATGTTGGCCTTTATCCTGCCCACACTCCTGGCTCCCTACCTGGCCTCCGTCGGAGCCTATTGGCCGTCCCGTGTGATCTACCTCGTCTATCGGCTCACCTGCCACCAGCAGCCGGAGCGCAGCTTTTTCCTTTTCGACCACAAGATGGCCATCTGTGCCCGCTGCACGGCCATCTACACGTCTTTCTGGGGCCTGGGGCTGTTGTACGGCATCTGGAAGGCCACACCTTGGGGACGTCACCACCGCCCGAAGCCCTTGCCCATCCGGTGGCTGGCCGTCCTGTCCATGCCCATGTTCCTTGACGGCGTCACCCAACTGGTGGGCCTGCGCGAGAGCACCAACTTGCTGCGCACCATCACCGGCGCTCTGGTGGGAGTGGGCATGGCATTATTTGCCTATCCCATCCTGGACGAGGGGTTCACCCAGGCTCGGCAAGACTTTCACGTTTCACGCTTCAAGGAGGCAATCTAATGTCAGCAGGCAAAATCATCGGCTATGTCATTAGCGGTATTCTTATCTTCTTTGGGGTGATCTGGCTGTGGTCGGCTTTTGCGCCTGACACCGGCGGCAACCCTGCCGGGCGGCTGGCGGTGGGAGCGATTCTGGTCGGGATCGGCCTGGCTGTCATCGTCATCATCAAGATGCGGGAGCCCAAACCAGAGCAAAAGGTCGTCGTCGAGCAGAGGATAGACCTGTCGGGCGACATCGAGCTGGAGAAGTTACAGTGCAGGAACTGCGGCGCTGAGTTGGATAAGTCGAGCATCACCCTGGCCCAGGGAGCGGTGGTTGTGTCCTGTCCCTACTGCGGCACGTCCTACCAGATGGTCGAGGAGCCGAAGTGGTAAGTACATAAGCAAGAAGACGTTGCCCTTCGCAAAGATTGCCCATTGCGCAGGAGTAGCCAGGATCGTGAGGGTGATTGATTTTCAGAAGAACGGAGAGGTGAGGGTGATGCTCTTGGACAAGGTGATAGAAGAGGAGATGGGAAGTGAGTTGCGATGAGGGAGACCAAGCTTGAACACACTTTGTTCGGCATTCGACTGTCGCCAGAGTTGGAGGCTTTTTTGTGGGGCACCAACCCTTGGTGGCAGGACAAGCCCATGCATCCTCTGCCACCATTTCGACGGTGGTTGTTTGAAAGTGCGTTGCAGCGGCTCAAAGCGGGGCTTGCGCCGGCCACCGTGTTGCGCGGTCCCCGTCAGGTTGGCAAGACCACGCTGCAAGAGCACATCATTGACCACCTGCTGCATCAAGAGGGCATCAGCCCCAAACGCATCTTCCGCGTGCAGTTTGACGAGATTCCCTCACTCAAGGGTCTGAGTGATCCTATCCTCAGTTTGTGCCGCTGGTTTGAGAGTCGCATACTCAGCGGGTCTTTTAACGAGTGGGCACACAAGGGCGAGCCTGTCTTCCTGTTTTTCGATGAGGTACAGAATCTGACCGATTGGGCGCCCCAGATCAAAGCCTTAGTGGATCATCACGCCGTTCAGGTGTTATTGACGGGGAGTTCCGCGCTGCGTATCGAGCACGGGCGGGACAGTCTGGCCGGGCGCATTTCTACTCTGGAACTGGGCACACTACTCTTGCGTGAGATCGCCGCGCTGCGCGGATGGGACGAACTTTCTCCTTTACTCCCCCCCAATGGGCTGAAGTCGCTCAAAGAGCGGGACTTCTGGGAAGCCCTCCGTGAGCATGGCATCCCCATCGAGAGACGCGGGACCAGGCGTTTGCGGCTTTTTCTGAACGCGGCGGCTATCCCATCGCGCAAGCCCGCGCCGACCGTCCATGGGATGAAGTGGCTGACCAACTCAACGAGACAGTGATCCGCCGCGTGATTCAACATGACCTAAGATTGGAAGAACGCGGCAGGAAAAGGGATCAGAGCTTGCTGGAAGAAGTCTTTCGGCTCTCCTGTCGCTATGCGGGTCAGACCCCCGGACAGTCCATTTTCATCAACGAATTGCGTTCGGCACTGTCTGCCAACGTTGGCTGGCAACGAGTGCTGGCCTACCTGCGTTTTCTTAATGACACATTGCTGATTCGCCTGGTGCCTCCCCTCGAACTTAGGCTGAAACGTCGAAAAGGACAGCCCAAGATTTGCCTGTGCGACCATTCTTTGCGTGCCAGTTGGCTTCAGGAGATCATTCCTATCACTCCAGAGGGACTCACCCATTCACCGCATCTCAGCGATCTGGCGGGACACCTTGCAGAAAGCATTGCAGGCTACTTCCTGAACAACATTCCCGGATTGGACCTGGCCTGGTTCCCTGAGCGAGGCGCGGAGCCGGAAGTAGACTTTGTGATCACCGTTGGCGAGCATCGCATCCCCCTAGAAGTCAAATATCGGCAGCATATTGATGGGCACCGCGACACTTTAGGGTTGCGGGCTTTCCTTGAGAAGACAGTTTACAATGCGCCATTTGGTGTTCTCATCACCCTCTCAGATGAGGTGGCGGTTGCCGATCCCCGAATCGTGGCCCTGCCGCTTTCGTCGCTTTTATTAATGAGGTAATGCTGAAGGGAGAAGGTTGATGGTCAAACGAGTAACTTGCGTAACAACGCTGGCTTTGTTGTTGGTGGGATTGTTGGTGTCTCCGGCCGGAGCTCAGCAATACGCCTTCAGCGTGGACAAGAACATCTCCCACGTTTACATCAACAAGGATGGCTCGGTGGATGTGGAGTACTGGCTCACCTTCACCTGCCTGCCGGGCTATCACGCCATTGATGTTGTGGACATCGGGATGCCCAACGAGTACTACGATCTCAGCAGCGTAAAGGCCGACCTCAACTGGGTCCCGTTGATTGACATCCGGCCCTCGGAGTACGTCAAGCCGGGGGTGGAACTCCACCTGGGCTCAAGGGAAATTCGAGGGGGACAAACGGGCACCCTCCACGTGCGCTTCAATGTCCCCCACATGGTCTACTACGATGACGAGGACAAGAACCTGGCCAGCGTGGAGTTTGTGCCCACTTGGTTCGACGAGGATTTCGTAAAGGGGACGACCTATCTTGAGGTCAACATCCATTTCCCCCAGGGGGTGACCGGTGACCAGACTAAATGGCACTATCAGCAATTCACCTCCACTGACGTTGTAGATGACCGTCTGGTTTTCACCTGGGTGAACGAGAAAGCTTCGGGCGCAAAGCCCTACCAGTTCGGCGTCTCCTTTCCCAAACAGTACGTGGACGTGGTCTACGAAGCCCCCCTCATTGACCTTGCTGCGCTGGGCAAAAAGCTGTCCAGCATTCTGGGGAGCCCGATCTGCTGTATTGCTGGCTTTTGGGGGTTCATTATGTTGATAGGCGGAGTTAGCAACGCCGCTCAGAAGCGCCGCCGGATGAAGTATCTGCCGCCAACCCTTTCCGTGGAGGGGGTCGGGGTCAAGCGGGGATTGACGGCCGTGGAGGCGGCTATTCTGTTGGAGACCCCCCTCAACAAAGTGCTGACCATGATCCTCTTCGGCCTGCTCAAGAAGGGTGCCGTCACCGTGCTGTCCGACGACCCGCTGCGCCTGGAAGTCGCTGACCCTCGCCCCGAGGGCCTGCGTGAATACGAAGAAGGCTTCTTGGATTGCATCTCTGACAAAGGCACTCTCAAGGAGAAGGATTTGAGCAAGGTGATCGTCAAGCTGGTCCAGGACGTAAATCAGAAAGTGAAGGGGTTCAGTCGCAAGGACACCGTGGCCTATTATCGGGACATCGTGTCCCGGGCTTGGCAGCAGGTGGAGAGCGACGCGACGCCCGAGGTCAAATCGCAGCACTTTGACGAGGCGTTGGAGTGGATGATGCTGGACGAAGAATTTGAGGACCGGACGAAGCGGACCTTCCGCGAAGGCCCGGTCTTTGTCCCAACGTGGTGGGGCCACTACCGGCCCTGGGGGTATGGTAGGGACTTTGTGCCCTCTCAACCTTCGCTCCGGCCCTCCACGGTGGCCCCAACGAGCAAGCGGGGCCCTGTGAGCCTGCCCACTTTGCCGGGCGCGGCCTTTGCCAACACCATTGTCACCGGGATGCAAAAGACCGCCGACAAGGTGGTGAGCAGCGTGGAACGCTTCACCGGTGGGGTGACCCAGGTCACCAACCCACCGCCGGTGAGCGCCCGCTCCGGCGGCAGGAGGGGCGGTTATGGCTGCGCCTGTGCCTGCGCCTGTGCCGGGTGTGCCTGTGCCTGCGCGGGGGGAGGGAGATGAGTTGCGAATCCACCATGCAAAAGAACCGGAGTGGTAACCATTTTGGAGGGCAAATGAATATGGATAGTGCAGCAAGGTACAGCTATTGAAGGGGATTGGGTGAGTGACTAAAATGCGGAAGGAGGCCAATGTGGACGCCCAAACGATCCTCGAAAAACAACGGAAATACCTGTGGCCCAGTTACCTTACCTACTATAGCCAGCCTCTCCCCCTGGCCCGGGGCGAAGGGATGCACCTCTATGATGTAGAGGGCCACAAGTACCTCGACT
>JBBIJG010000018.1:0-2105 GCA_037446095.1 Caldilineae bacterium | reverse complement strand
GTATCCTTACGGTGAGTGTGGGACACTGCCATCCCAAAGTAACCGAGGCGCTGGTCCGGCAGATTCAGACGCTGGTTCACACCTCTACCCTCTACCCCCACGAGAACCACGTCAACCTGGCCGAAAAGTTGGCCGAACTCACTCCCGGCCGGCTGCAAAAATCGTACTTCCTCAACAGCGGCACCGAGGCCAACGAAACGGCGGTGATGCTGGCCAAAGCGGCCACCGGCGCGCAAGAAGTCATCGCCCTGCGGCACGGCTACAGTGGCCGCTCGGCGCTGACCATGACCCTCACCGGCCAGGCGGGCTGGCGCATCGGCGGCACCCAGGTTTCGGGCATCAAACACGCCATGAGCCCCTACTGCTACCGCTGCGCCCTCAAGCTCACCTACCCGGAGTGTGGCCTGGCTTGCGCTGAAGACATCGAGGAGCTCATCAAGACGACCACCTCAGGCCGGGTGGCCGCCTTCCTGGCCGAGCCTATTCAAGGGGTCGGCGGTTTTGTCACCCCACCGCCGGAATACTTCCGGATCGCCGTGGGCATTGTGCGCCGATACGGTGGGCTCTTCATCTGCGATGAGGTGCAAACCGGCTTTGGACGCACCGGCACGTATTGGTTCGGCATCGAACACTGGAGCGTGGAGCCGGACATCATGACCATGGCCAAGGGCATTGCCAATGGCTCACCAATGGGAGTGGCTATCGCCACCCCTGAAGTGGCCGACAAACTGGAAGGGCTGACCATTTCCACCTTTGGCGGCAACCCCGTCTCCTGCGCCGCCGCCCTGGCCACCATCCAGGTGATGGAGAAAGAGGCCTCACCGGCCCATGTGGCGGAAGTGGGCGCCTACCTGCGCCGGGGCCTGGAGGCGCTACAGGAGAAATACCCTCTCATCGGCGATGTGCGGGGCATGGGCCTGATGCAGGGAGTGGAGATAGTGCGCGACCGCCAGACCAAGGAGCCGGCCCCTCAGCAGGTGGCCCACCTGTTCGAAGCGACCCGGGAACGGGGGCTCCTCATCGGCAAAGGGGGCCTCTACGGCAATGTCCTGCGCATCGCCCCACCTCTCATCGCCACCCAGGGCGACGTGGATCAGGCCCTCGAGATCCTCGACCACGCTTTTGCCGAAGTGCAAGAGACGGTCTAGAGTTAAGATTAAGGAGGAGGTCAGGACATGGCATCACTATTGGATAAAGTCTCCACTTTGATCAAAGCTAATCTGCATTACCTGGTGGATCAGGCTTTGAAACAGAACTCACTGGCCGTCATTGACCAGTACATTCGCGAGGTGGAAGACAACCTGGACAAGCTGGAAGACGCAGCAGCCACCGTCGGGGGGCAGGTCAAAACCCTCAAGCGCAAGTTCGATGAGTTCCAGGCCAAGGCTGAGGAATTGGACCGCAACATTGACCTCCTGCTGCAGGAGGGTCGGGAGGAGCTAGCGGTCGCCGCTCAGAGCAAGCTGAACTCCACCCAACGGTTGGCCGACGAATACCGGGCCCAGCACGAGCGGCAGAAGGCCGAGTACGAAAAACTGCTGGATGCCAAGCTAAAGCTCGAAGCTAAGCTGGCGACCATCAAGCAGGAGCGCGAGGAGCTCCAGGCTCTGCTCGACCTGGCCAGGGCTAAAGAACTGACCGCCAAGGCTATCAGCTCTCTGGACGACCTGGTGGGAGCCGGAGATGATGACATCGGCCGCATCGCCGAATCCATTCGCACCCGGCTGGACAAGGCCGCTGCTCGGGGCGAGATGGTGGCCACCCGCCTGGACGCCCAGATGGACGAGGTGCTGGAACGGGCTACCATTGACGCTCAATTGGCCGAACGGAAGAAGAGATTGGGGATCGAATAGCCCCGCCTGAGACGAAGGGGGGCAGAGCCACCGGGGCTTTTCTCTCTCAAAAGAACCTATCCGAAAACACAGGCTGTCTGGGCAGGCTAGTACCGGTACCCCGCTTTTATGGTAGAGTAGTCGGCCATGGCCTTGCGTCTCTCCGCCCGGCCCCGCCCGACGACAAATCGTCGGGCTAAAGACGAAGTTTGTACTCCTCACTCCTGCTCCGGCTGGATTTGTAATCCAGCCGTCGGGCCGCCGGATTGCAAA
>JBBIJG010000017.1:8086-13604 GCA_037446095.1 Caldilineae bacterium | reverse complement strand
GTGTTCGGAGCGTTCCAACCATCAGCCAGCTAAAACAGCCAGTCCATCCCCAGTCCATGCCATCCCTGAAGCTGCCGCCCCTCCACGCCGGTGACCGCCTGTCCCGTGCTGAGTTCGAGCGACGTTATCAAGCTCATCCAGAGATCAAGAAAGCCGAGCTCATTGAAGGAGTGGTTTATATGCCAACACCGGTTCGCTTTGAACAACATGGCCGGCACCATAGTGATGTGATAACCTGGCTAGGAGTGTACCGTGCCGCTACTCCTGGTGTGCTGGCAGGTGACAATGTAACGGTGCGGTTAGATTTTGAAAACGAGGTCCAGCCAGATGCGCTGTTGCGCCTGGAACCTGGTGTTGGAGGCCGCTCACGCGTTACAGAGGATGACTACCTGGAAGGTCCACCGGAGTTGGTCGTTGAAATCGCCACCAGCAGCGCGGCCTACGACCTGCACGACAAACGGCGCGTCTATGCGCGCACCGGGGTTTTGGAATACCTGGTCATACAGATGTATGAGCAGCGTCTGGATTGGTTCATCTTGCGCGAGGGGGTTTATGAGATACTGACGCCCGATGACAACGGTGTGTTGCGTAGCGAAACGTTCCCGGGGCTCTGGCTGCAACCGTCCGCCCTCTGGTCAGGCGACCTAGCGGCGATGCTGGCCGTGCTGCATGAAGGGCTGGCCTCGCCAGAGCACGCTGCCTTTCGGTCGCGTTTGCGAGCGCAACTGGAAGAGAGCCGGCCAACATGATAGAGATTTAGTAATATTGGCGGATACAGGGGAATTTTCACTGAAACGTAGGATAAAGGTCAGGCAACCGTAGATTTTTTGTCCAGCAAATTGCTCCCAAATGGGGTAGGATATAGACAGGAGGCAGTGGCGATTTCCCCACTTAAGAAGGGCTTTGGGGGAAAGGAGGGCTACCGATGGGTGGTTGGGAGCAACTGTTGCACCTGCTTCTTGTAGTAGTAGTCGTTACTTTGGGTGGGCTTCTCCTCGGAGGGCTAGCTCTCATTGGCCTGGTTCGCCTTCAAATCAGGAACCACTGAATCCGGGTAGTTCTGTCTGGAAGCCAACGGCCAGGGCTCCCTACGAGGGGCGAAGGTGTCCACACCGAGTCTCCTGCCGCGGTCGGGAGGCCTTCTGACTGGGCCTTGAGATGCTGTTCAGATAGCGCGGAGGTTCAACTGTGAGCCTCCGCGCCTTTTGGTTTTTGTCAAAATAGTCGAAAGGGCGTAAAATAGGGTTACTACGGTTCTGCCGGGGTTGTATCAGGAGGTACGGATAATGAGGGAGGGCCCGATCCGCGATCCAGGTCTGGCAGACATCCGACAGGCCCTGAGCTCTCCTCTACCTGGACAGGCAGCCCAAAAGCGGATGTCCACCCAGCCACGATTCGGCCTGGAAGCCCGCCCGCCGGGGCATCAGCCCAGGCAGGGGAGTGTTCTCATTCTGCTCTACCCCAAAGATGGGCACCTCCACTTTCCCCTCACCCGTCGTACCGAAAAGGTGGAGGAGCATAAAGGTCAGATTTCGTTGCCCGGAGGTGCCCGTGAGGGCGATGAGCCTTTGGAGTGGACGGCGCTGCGTGAGACCTACGAGGAGCTGGGCGTGGATCCCCAAAGCGTGGAGGTTCTAGGCGCACTGACGCCGCTCTATATCTTTCCCAGCGACTACTGCATTACCCCCTACGTGGCCGCACGGCCCGACCGCCCGACCTTTGTCCCTGACCCGGTGGAAGTAGCCGAGGTGTTGGAGATCCCTCTGCTCACTCTGTTGGACCCGGCCATACGGCGCGAGGAAGAATGGATACTGCATGGCATCATCACTCGCGTGCCTTTCTACCAGATAGGTGAACACAAAGTCTGGGGGGCCACGGCCATGGTGCTGAGCGAGTTCGCGGCCATGCTGAGTGGCCGGTAACAGCCCGGTGGGAACAACGAGAAGGCAACCTCACCAGGTTGCCTTCCCTTTGCCCCTCATCGTGATAATCCGCTCGGTTCTTACCCTTAGCCTACATTTCGCACCCCCGGAGCTTCTATCCGAGCTCCCGGCGTAGCCGAAGGCAATGCCTTCGGCTTTAGCCGGTTCGTCAGCCTCAAAACCCGCCTAAAGGCTCTACTCCAACCCTCAAAAATGCTCTTGGAGATGGATTGGATAGCGATAGGTGCAGAAAATAGGCTTAGCCAGGGCGAGGCTGTTTCAAGCTGCTTTCTCCTTTTTTAGGCCGATACCTTCCAGGTAAGCCAGGACCTCTTCCTTCGCTTTCTCAAAATGCCGCATCAGCACTGCGTCTGAACCTTTGATAGCGCTGATGGCTCGCCTGGCGCAGGTTGAACAGCCTAACGAAGCTTTGTAGCTACCCAGGTCACAATTCATGCAATCGCACAACTTGATCATCATCAGGGAGAAAGCCAGACTGTCCTCATGAGTCTCTGGCAACGCAGCGACACGCTCAACCAACTTCTGCCACTGACTATCCCTTAACCCCTTCAGAGCGGACACGCTTCGATGAGGGAACAGGATTTCAGTTCGTGGATACATCCTAGGAGACACCTCTTGTTTCCTTAAATTTTCTTCAAGGGCAGATTACTCCATCCAGACGATGGGCAATCTGTCAGGCTGATAACTGTACATAAGAGAACCGTTCTGTCCAGGCCGGTAAGCCTTTGAACTTCACATAAAATAAAGTGATGGTTCTCAATAAAATAGTGTAGCACACCTTTACACCATTGTCAAGGGGTTGGAGCTATTTTTTAAGGTTGGCAATGCGGTGACTTTACAGAAACGCCAGCTTGTGCTAGAATCCTGTTGGCCCTATGGCCTCAACTCGACCTTTAAGGTTGGCGATGCAAAAATGAATCTGACTTCTGAAGAAAAAGCTATGCTGGCCGGGGATTTCGGGCCCGGGGTAAAAAGAGCTATGGAAATCATTGTTGCCCTGGGCAAGATATATGGGGCGCGGGAATTGGTAGTGGTGCAAAGCGTCCAGGTAGCCGGTGTCAGTTACAAGAATCTGGGTGATGCCGGGTCAGAATTCCTGCAAGAGTGGGCGAAACAAGGGGTGCGGGTCTGTGTGCCCACCACCCTTAACCCGGCCGGCATGGACCTGACCCATTGGCGGGAGCTGGGCATCTCTGAAGAATTCGCCCATAAACAACTGGCGGTTATCGAGGCGTTCAAGGCCATGGGCATCATCCCCAGTTGCTCCTGCGCGCCTTATCTCATCGGTACCTCTCCAACCCTGGGACAACACATCGCCTGGAGCGAATCGTCGGCCGTCAGCTTTGCCAACTCGGTTCTGGGAGCGCGCACCAACCGTGAGGGTGGCCCCAGCGCTCTGGCAGCAGCGATCACCGGCCGCACGGCCAGGTATGGCCTGCACCTGGACGAGAACCGTCAGGCGACACACATCATTGAGGTGCGCTGCCCGGTGACCTCAGAAGCCGATTTCGGAGCGTTAGGTTACCTGGTGGGCAAGCGGGTTAAAAACGGGGTCCCGTATTTCAGAGGGCTGGAAGATAGCCAGCAAAATGGGTTGAAAGCTTTGGGGGCGGCTATGGCGGCCAGCGGAGCGGTAGCCCTCTATCACGTGGAAGGAGTGACACCGGAAGCGCGGGCCGGGGACGTTGTGGCGACTGAAGCCGAAACCATTGTCGTGGATAGCCTGGACGAGGGATATGCAGCCCTTAACTCCCCCGTGGACGCAATAGATCTGGTCAGCATCGGTTGCCCCCACGCTTCATTAGCCGAGATCGAAGAGACAGCCCGCTGGCTGGAAGGCAAACGAACGAAGACGAGACTGTGGATCACCACGGCCCGAAAGACCAAGGAGCAGGCGCAAGAGCAGGGGCTGGTGGAGCCGATAGAGGCAGCAGGAGGCAAAGTGGTGGCCGATACCTGTCTGGTGGTGGCCCCCATCAAGGAGCTGGGCCTGCACAGCCTGGCTACCAACTCGGCCAAGGCGGCTTTCTATGCGCCAGCCTACTCCGGCCTGATGGTGCGTTTCGGGAGGCTGGAGCAATGCCTGGAGGCGGCAGTGACGGGCAGGTGGCCCGGCTAAGATTAGCCGATGAGAGGTGAGGTTGAATAGAGAATCAGAAAAACAAGGGTGGAATCTGGCAGGATATTCCGTCAGTTTCTTCCTGACTATGATGAACAACTTCTTGTTCTTTGTCAGCATGCACCTGCTCACGGTCCCCTTGCCTCTCTACGTGAAGTGGATTGGCGGAGGTCCCTCTCAAGTCGGGTTGGTGATGGGGGCCTTTGCTATGGCTGCTATCCTGGCGCGACCCTATGTAGGGCGGCTGGTTGACAGGCTGGGCGGCAAACCCAGCCTGCTTCTGGGCTCATTGATCTTTACCATTGGTCCGCTACTTTACATCGTCTCCCCCTCGGTGCCGGTCCTGCTGCTGGCACGATTCTTCCATGGCTTTAGTATCTCGGCCGCCAGCACAGCTTTCATCGTCATCATTGCGGCCCTGGCTCCCCCCGGACGGAGCGGTGAGGCCATCGGCCTGAGCGCCGCCGCCATGCCTGTTTCCTTGATGATCGCCCCGGCCATAGGTGCGGATTTGCTGAAGTCATGGGGATTTGTACCTCTCTTTATCCTCTCCGCCGCTATAGCCGCCTTGAGCTTGTTAGCCGCTTTCTTCATTGCCGAGCCCCGCTCAACGGACCCCAAGGATAGCGGTAAGGAAAGCGAAGGCGCATTCCTCCAAGTGATCCGACGGCGTAGTGTCTGGGTGCCCTCTGGGGCGATGGGCATATTGGCGGTGTCCTACGGGGCCATTACCACTTTTCTGCCCCTTTCCGCCATCCAGCAGGGCATCGTCAATCCGGGGCTCTTTTTCACCGCCTATGGCCTGACCGTTATCGTCGCTCAGGTCCTGGCAGGACGGGCATCCGACCGGGTGGGCAGGCAACGGTTGATGATACCGGCGATGGTCCTGTTGGCCCTTGCTTTCCCCGCGCTGGCCTGGACGCACCGTCTCCCCTTGCTCTTAGGCGTGGCGGTCCTCTATGGTCTAGGGTTTGGGGCCGTGCGGGTCAACCTGAACGCTTTGTTGGTGGACAGCGTTCCGGCTGCGATACGAGGTATGGCCATGAGCATTGCCTACGGTAGCTTCGACCTGGGCATGGGGTTGGGCCCCTATTTGCTGGGTTGGGTGGCCCAAATCTGGGGTTACCCGACCATGTACAGCCTGGTGGGAATCGTCTGCCTGTTGGGCTGGGTGGCCTTTGCCCTCTTGATGAGAAGGTAGCCTCTGTCCGCCTCGGCTGGGCTATGGATAGCCGGGAGCCATTGCCCTCAGCGACCCTATATCTGCTGCTTGCCATAAATAGGTAAAGATGATAAAATATTTAATACATTCTCAAGAGGATTGGGAGACGTCTCGGTAATGGCCGGAGTGTTTTCCCCCTTGCAGCGACTTGCGAACAGCCTGAAAAGGGGTTGGGTTGAATTGGCTTTGGCCGGGGTGCTGCTGAGTGCCACGGCCTTGCGCCTGTATAACGTC
>JBBIJG010000017.1:6424-8066 GCA_037446095.1 Caldilineae bacterium | reverse complement strand
ATTTCCAGCACGTCCATCCGGACGAGCGCTGGATTGCCATGGTGGCTTCGGACATCGCCTGGCCTGAGGATGCCAAAGACATCCTGGCCCCCCGCCGGTCCACCTTGAACCCCCTCTGGAGCCCCCGGGAGAATGCAGTTCGCAATTACGCTTATGGCCATCTCCCCCTCTATCTTTTGGTTCTTGTGGCCCACTTGCTGACCCACCTGGCTCCTCTGGCCCGGTATCTCTCAGCCTACCCAGAACTGGCCAAGGCAGTGAGTGATCTGGCCCTCATGAGTGGTTACAGTCACATCAACCTGGTAGGCCGGATAATCTCGGCCCTGGCCGACCTGGGCGTTATCTACCTGGTTTTCCTCCTGGGGAAACACGTTTACAACAAACGGGTGGGGCTCCTTGGGGCAACTTTCGTTACCTTTACGGTGATGCACATTCAGTTGTCCCATTTCTGCGCTTTTGATGTGGTGACCTCTTTTTTCGCCGTGCTGACCATCTACGGCGCAGTGAGGCTGACCCAACGAGGTGACAGTTCGAGCGCCATCCTGGCGGGCGGGGCGGCAGGTCTGGCAGTGTCCTCCAAATTCAGTGCCATGCCTATTCTCTTAACTCTGGTAGTGGCCTGTGGACTCAGGGCCTTCAGCGGGGAGGCCAGGGACCGAAGGCGGGCGGACCATCTTGGACGAGCTCTTGGCCTTTTGTCGGTCAGCCTGTTGACAGCAGCCGTGGCCTTCGCCCTCACCTCACCCTTCGCCATTCTGGACGCCAAAGCCTTCCTGGAGCAAATGAAGCAGCAGGGAGGCATGGTGCGAGGGACTAACGACTGGCCCTTCACCCGCCAGTACCGGGGCACACTGCCCTACATCTATCACATCGAGCAGCAGTTGCGTTGGGGGATGGGTTGGCCCCTGGGTCTGGTGGCCTTTCTCGGTCTGGCCTACATTCTGTGGCGGGCTGTGCGCTGCCGATGCCGGGGTGAGGAATGGGTCATCCTGTCCTGGGTGGTGCCCTACTTTTTGATCACCGGCAGCTTCATGGTCAAATTCATGCGCTACATGCTGCCTATCACACCCTTCCTGTCGCTGATGGGAGCGGAGATGCTTCTTACGCTCCCCGCTTCATCCTTCACGCTTTGCGGTGCAAGACGCACGATATCCCGCATCCTGCATCCCGCATCCTGCATCCTGGTCGTCATCTCCTCTATCTTGTACTCCCTGGCCTTCATCCGCATCTACTCCCGGCCTCACACCTGGATTGAGGCTTCGCGCTGGATCTACACCCACGTGCCCGATGGCTCGACGATCGCCACCGAGCACTGGGACGATGACCTGCCCAAGCCCCTGCCTGAGGCGGGTCAGAACATTGGCGCGCACGGCTATCAGCTCCTGGAAATGCCCATGTATGAGCCTGATACCCTGGACAAGTATGCCTTGCTCAAGGACATCTTGGCCCGGGCCGATTACATCATCCTGGCCAGCAATCGCCTTTATCGCACCATACCTCGCCTGCCACAGCGTTACCCCATCTCTACTCGCTACTACGAGCTCCTTTTCGCCGAAAAGTTGGGCTTTCGGCTGGAGAAGGTTTTCACCTCCTATCCCGGCCTCCTGGGCTGGACCATCGTGGACGACGCCTCCGATGAGAG